>JAKAXN010000192.1 GCA_021816565.1 Actinomycetes bacterium | reverse complement strand
CCCGGCCACATCCTCAGAACTCACGAGCCGACTCCTCCATCTTCGCCGGGGAACTGGAACACCTGGATCAACTGGGGATCCTGCTGCGGGCCGACTCCGGAACCTCCGGAAGCCCCCGGGGGCCCGACCAGAGCGGCCCGGTGGCAGTCTACAGCCGGGGCGCGGGGCCATCCCTGCGCCGGGGGACCCGGCGGCCGGCCGGTCCGGCTAACCGTCGCCGCCGCGGTATCCCGGCCCGGTGTCGGAACCTGCCGGGATCCGGGTTCCGTCGGGGAGATGGGCCCACGGCCCGACCCGGGCGTCGGCGCCGACCTCGGCGTTGCGGCCGAAAGTGGCGCTCACCCTGGCGCCGGCGCCGATACGGCAGTCGCACAGCTGGGTGTAGGGGCCCAGCTCGGCCCCTGCTTCCACCACCGTCCGGCCCTGCAGGTGGGTACCGGGGTAGAGCACCACGTCGGGGGCCAGCTCGACCGTGGTGTCGACATAGGTGGCCTCAGGGTCCACCATGGTGACGCCGCGTCGCATCCACCTCTCGTTGATGCGGGCCCGCAGCTCGGCCTCGGCGACCGAGAGCTGGTGGCGGTCGTTGACCCCGGCCGCCTCCATGGTGTCCTCAACCACCATGGACACCACGGGGTAGCCGGCGTCGTGCAGGACGGCGATGACGTCGGTCAGGTAGTACTCGCCCTGAGCGTTGTCCGGGGTCAGCCGCCGCAGAGCCGGGGCGAGCACCGAGCGGCGGAACACGTAGATGGAAGTGTTGACCTCGTCGACGGCCAGCTCCTCCTCGGTGGCGTCGGACTGCTCCACCACCCGGGCCACCCGGCCGCTGCGGTCCCTGGTGACCCGGCCGTAGCCGGTGGGGTCCGCCAGCCGGGCGGTCAGCACAGTGGCCGCCGCCTCGGAGCTGCGGTGGGTCCGTACCAGGGCGGCCAGGGTCGGCGGGCGTAGCAGCGGCGTGTCGCCGGGGGCCACGATGATGTCGCCGTCGTCATCGTCGTCGGGGAAGGCGGTGAGCGCCACCATCACCGCGTCACCCGTCCCCCGCTGCACCCGCTGCTCCACGAAATCCAGGTGGAGGCCCGGTGGCGGCTGCTGGCCGACGGCCTTGGTCACCCGGGACGCACCGTGGCCCACCACCACCACGGCCCGGTCGAGGTCGAGCTCCGCCAGAGCGTGGAGCACGTGCAGCACCATGGGCCGGCCGCATAGGCGGTGGAGCGGCTTGGGCCGCTCCGAGCGCATCCTGGTGCCCTCCCCTGCGGCCAGGACGACGGCCGAGAGCTTCGATTCGCCGGGCATGCCCCTTTTTCTAGCAACCCGGCGGGTCGCTGTTGAAGCCCCCGGTTTTGCGCGAGCCTGTAGGTCCCGGGTGTCGCACCGGGCGCCGCGGTGGCGGGTAGTTCAATGGCAGAACGACGGCCTTTGGAGCCGTATGTTGGAGGTTCGAGTCCTCCCCCGCCAGCCACCGGCCGGCGCCCCCGCACCGGGCCGGGTGCCTCCGGCGCGTCACAGCCGTCGGTCAACATGTATCCCGTGCTCGACCCGGACCAACTCTCCAAGCTGGGCCGATCGGTGGTGGTTGGGCCCGGTGCCGACCCGCCGCCGGCCTGGCGGGACTTCGAGCGGGTGGCGGTAGCCGGTATCGACGTCGCCACCGCCGACCATCTGCACGCGGCCTGGCGGCAGCGGCGACCGCTCGTCATCGAGCTGGCTCCCGGCGTGGGCCTCGACGACCCGGCGGTACCACCCCCCGAGACGGTCACCGACCGCCAGCCGTGGGAGTGGCCGGTCGATCTGGACCTGCCGGGTGAGCGGCTCCATCACGGGGTGTGGGCCAACTCGGTCGATGCCCGAGATCCGCACGGCCCGCCGCAGTGGCGCTGGGGAGCCCACGCCCTGCGCCTGGGCGGGCGCCCGGGCGGGGACGACTGCGAGGTCGTGCTCTCCGACGGTACCGCGGCGCTGTGCGACGGGGGCCCGCTCGACACCGCCCTGCCGGCCCGGGTGGGCTCGGCGGTGCTCCACCGCATCTCGCTGGAGCACGGCCTGCTCCGGCCGCTCGGGTCCGCCGCCCCGGACGGGGTGGCGCTGGCCCCCGACCAGCTGTCCGCCGTCGGAGAGCCGACCGCCGGGGCAAGGATCATCGCCCCGGCCGGTTCGGGCAAGACCCGCGTGCTGACCGAGCGGGCCCGACTGGTGGTGACCGGCTGGGGCCTGCCCCCCTCGGCCCTGGCGCTCGTGGCGTACAACGTGAGGGCGGCTTCCGAGATGCGCTCCCGGCTGGCGGACGTCGACGGCCTGCGGGTCCGGACCCTCAACGCGCTGGGCCTGCGCCTGTGCGGGCGGTCCTCCACCCTGGAGGAGACCGAGGTGCGGCGCCTGCTCGGCGACCTGGTCACCTTCCCCCGACGGGCCGAGACCGACCCGGCGGCGCCCTGGCTGGAGGCCCTGAGCCGGGTCCGGCTGGGCCTGGCCGACCCGGCTGCGGTCGAGGAGGAGCTGGCCGACGTGTCCGACCTGGACCGGGTGGCCCGCTCCTACCGGAGCCGGCTGGCGGAGCGCGACGTGGTCGACTTCGACGAGCAGGTGGTCGGAGCCATCGAGCGCCTGCTCGCCGATCCGGCGTTCCGGGCCCGCAGCCAGCGCTACGCCCGGGTCCTGCTGATCGACGAGTTCCAGGACCTGACGCCGGCGCACCTGCTTCTCATCCGGCTGCTCAGCGGACCGGCCGGGTCGGTGTTCGCCGTCGGCGACGACGACCAGACCATCTACGGCTACGCCGGCGCCACCCCCAGGTGGCTGGTCGACTTCGAGCGGTGGTTCCCCGGCTCGGCTCTGCATCCGTTGGAGGTCAACTACCGCTGCCCGCCGGCAGTGGTGACAGCCGCCTCCAACCTGCTCAGCCGCAACGCCGTCCGGGTGCCCAAGACGATCAGGGCGGCCGAGCCACCGGGAGCGCCCCAGGGGCCGGACGTCGCCGCGCTGTCCGTCCTCGCCGCCGGCTCGGGCGGACAGATGCCCGGCCCGGCCCGGCGCAGCGCCGACCGGGTCGAGGAGTTGATCGCCGGGGGCGTGGCCACCGGTGACGTGGCCGTGCTCAGCCGGGTCAACGCATCCCTCGTGCCCGTGCAGGTGCTACTCAACCACCGGGGCGTGCCGGTCGACGGCGGCGCCGAGCGGAGGTTCCTCCAGCGCGGCGGTGTGCGGGCCGCCCTGTCGTGGTTGGAGCTGGCCGCCGCCCCGGGACCGCACGTCCCGGGAGCGGCCCTGCGGGAGGCCGCCCGCCGGCCCAAGCGGGCGTTGAGCAACGGCCTGCTCGACCTCCTGGCCCGACCCCGGCGCTTCGACTCGCTGGACGGCCTGGCCGGGTGGCTGGAGGCCAAGGGCAGCACCCGCGACGCCGAGAAGGTCGAGCAGCTGGTACGCGACGTCGAGCTGGTACGCCGGGTGGCCACCTCGGGGTCGACCGCCGCGGTGCTACGGGCCATCCGCAGCCAGATCGGCGCAGGAGGCCTCGACGCCAGCGCCTCGGCCCTGGACCAGTGGAGCCACGGGGCGATAGCCGCCCACATCGACGACCTGGAGGCTCTGACCGAGCTGGCGGAGCTCGAGCCGGACCCGGCCCGGTTCCCGCTGTGGCTGTCCGACCAGCTGGCGATCGGGCCGACACCGGGCGGGGTGACGCTGGCATCGATCCACGCGGTGAAGGGCCGCGAGTGGCCGTACGTGGTGCTGCACCACGCCACCGATGGGCTGATCCCCCATCGCCTGAGCGGGGACCCCGAGGAGGAGCGGCGGGTGTTCCACGTGGGGATCACCCGGGCCTCGAAGGGGGTGTCGGTGGTCCCCGGGACGCCTCCCACGCCCTTCATAGAGGAGATGGAGAGCCCGGGCCGACCCGTCCCGGCGGACGGCACCCCCGGGGCCCCGGCCGGCCGGAGGGGCCCGGCCGGAGGAGAGCAGGCCGCCCGGCCCGGGGGGAGACCGGCCGGGCGGGGCGGCCAGTCGGGTCGGACCGCCCGGGAGGGAGCGAACGCGGAGCTGCTACCGGCCGGCCCCGGGGTGGTCTTCACCGTCGGCGGCCACGAGCACCAGGTGGTGGAGGTCCGTCCCGAAGGGGTGTCCTCGCTGCTGGGCGGAGGTCCGGCCCGGACCGTCACGCCGTTCGGCCGCCTGGTCACCAGCGACGGCCAGCCGGCCCTGCTGGCCCATCCCCGGGCCGGCGAGGCGTGGGAGCAGCTGCGGTCGTGGCGCAGCACCCGCAGCAAGCAGCTGGGCGTGCCGCCCTACATCGTCTTCGACGACCGGACCCTGAAGCTGGTGGCAGCCCAGCTGCCGGTGACCGAGGCGGGGCTGCTGGCAGTGGCCGGGATCGGGCCGGTCAAGGCGGAGTCCTACGGGTCCGAGCTGCTGACCATCACCGAGGCAGCCCGGGAAGGCGCCGAATTACCGGCCGGCCGCTCAGATGCGCTCCAGGGCGGCGCCGTCGAATAGAGGCGCGGTCTCCAGGCGCCGGGCGTCGGCCTCCATGTCGCCGTCGGACGGTACCGGCCCCGGGTGCGACGCCGCCTCCAGCACGTCGGGTAGCCGCTCGTAGTCGCTGGTCGTGAGCAGGAACAGCCCCGGCCGGCCCAGCACGTAATGGACGGCCCGGGTGATGGCGTCGGGGTCCTCGATCGGCTGGTACCAGCTGCGCCGGGGACGGGGACCGTCGACCGGCCAGCGCCGGCGGGCGATCGACTTGATCGTCTGCAGGGCCACCCCCCGCTCGTCGGCCACCTCGATGAGCTTCTCCGAATCGCGGCGGTAACCGGGGTCGGAGCGCAGGGCGAAGTTGTAGGGGAATAGCACCGAGGCGTACTCGTAGCGCTCGAGGGCCCGCAGGTGCATCCCGGGGATGCGCAGCCCGTGGCCGGTGACGCCGATGTGGCGCACCAGGCCCTCGTCCCGGGCCCGCACGAGGGCCTCCAGGGCCCCGCCGGGTGCGTGGGCCTGCTCCCACTCGTCGGGCTCCACCAGGTTGTGCAACTGGATGAGATCGACCGAGTCGACCCCCAAGCGCTCCAGCGAGCGTTCCAGCCCGGCCCGGGCCCCGTCCCCGCCCCGCTCCGAGGTCTTGGTGGCGAGGAAGAACCGGTCCCGTCGACCCACCAACCAGGGCGCGATACGCAACTCCGAGTCGCCGTAGTCGGCCGCGGTGTCGAGATGGTTCACCCCGTAGTGGAGGAGCACCTCGAGAACCCGGTCGGCGGTCTCCTGGTCGACCCGTCCGAGGGCCGCCCCGCCGAAGATCACCCTGGTGCTCTGGTGGCCGGCCGGACCGAAGGGCTGTCGCTCGAGCATGACCCGACGCTACGCCCTCTGGAGGCGACCCCACGGCGCGTCCGCCCCCCGGCAGCCCTCACCGTGGAGGGGCCGGGCCGGGCCGACCCTGGGGAAACGATGAGACTAAACTCGTCCATATGTCTCTTCCTCCGGCTGAACGGTCCCGGCGGACCGGGCGCTTCCCCCCTCGGCCGGTCGGGCCGGGCTCGCTGCTGTGGCACTACGCCGGCGACCACCGGATGGCCTTCACCGGCCTGTCCGCCGGGATCCTGCAGCTCATGCACCCGGCCATCGGGGCCGGGGTGGCGGAGCACTCCAACTTCTTCACCGACCCCTGGGACCGGATCATCCGCTCGGTCCCGCAGATCATGGGGGTCATCTACGATCCCGATCCCGAGGCGGTGGGCCGCCGGGTCAGGAACTACCACCGCCCCATCCGGGGGGTCGACCACCGGGGCCGGCCCTACCGGGCGCTCGACCCGGCGACCTACTGGTGGGCCCACGCCACCTTCCAGCACGCCGCGGAGCAGGTGGCCGACCGCTTCGACGCCCACCGGCTCACCGGGGCGGAGAGGGACGAGATGTACCTCGACGGGGTGGAGTGGTACCGCCGGTACGGCGTCTCCATGCGCCCGGTGCCCGCCGACTACCCCGCCTTCCGGGCCGAGTGGGACCGGCACATGGACCAGGTGCTCGAGATGACCCCGGCGGCGCAGCGGGCTCTGGACATGGCCCTGCACGACCGGACCATGCAGCTCGGCTTCCTCCCGTCCTGGACCCGCCTCCTCCAGCCCCTGGTGGTCAACCCGGTGCTGCGCCTGACGGCCATCGGGGGCCTGCCCGCCCCGATCCGGCGGCGGTTCTCCATACCGTGGCGCATCGACGAGGAGCTGCAGTACCGGATCCTGCAGCTGGCTGTCCGCGAGACGTGGAGGAACCTGCCGGCCACGCTGCGCTACGGGCCGACGGCGTCGGCCGGCTACCGGGCCCGTCGACGGGCCCAACCGGGCGGCCGCCGAGTGGACGGGGCGGCCTGATGGCCCGCCGGGCCTCCACCTTGGACATCGACGCCGTGCTGGTCGAGGCCCTGGGGCCGCCCGCGGGGTCCGAACCCGACGCCGACGCCGACGCCGTGCTGGGGGCCACCAGCGCCCTTCTCGGCCAGTACGGGCTGCGCCGTTGGAGCATGGACGACGTGGCCGAGCGGGCCGGGTTGGCCCGGGCCACGGTTTACCGCCGCTTCGAGAGCCGGGACCGGCTGGTCCGGGCCGCGCTGACCCGCGACGCCCGCCAGTTCTTCGCCGCGGTGGCCGGAGCGGTGGAAAGGACCGATTCGATCGAGGACAAGGTCGTGGAGGGCCTGGTGGTGGGCCTGGAGCTGGTGGGCCTGTCGCCGGTGCCGGGCCTGCTCGAGGCCGACCCGGGGGCCGCCCTGGCCCTGGTCACGTCCGAGTCCATCCTGCAGGCCGGCCGGCGGGCCCTGGTGGAGAGCTACGAGTCGCTCACCGCCGGGCCGGTCCCCCCCGGGGAGCGCCACCGGGTCGAGGCGGTGGCCGAAGCCCTGATCCGCCTGGCCCTGTCCCTGCTGGTCACCCCCGGGGTCCTGACCGGCGCGGGGGAGGACCGGCCCGGACCGGACGGCGCCGGCGGACCCGGAACGGAGCCGGAGCGCCGGGAGCAGATGCGCGCCACTCTCGCCGCGGTGGTGCGTCCGCTTCTGCGCCCCCCCGACCGGGCCGGCTCCTGATCGGCCGGTCGTCTCGGATTGCCCCCCACCGCGGCGGTTTGCCCGTTATTCCGGTGGATGGAACGGGGACTGCAGGACTCTCCGACCCGAGCAGTGAAACTTCTAGGCGCCAGCAGTTGAAACGCGGTCCCGTCGCGACGGGCCGCAGGGGGACAGGCGGCGGCCACAGGCAGTGCGTGGGGCCCGTCGTCCGCCTCCTACGCCAGCCAGGAGTGACGTAAGGCATGGACGCATTCATCGGATACACGATTGCGGGGCTGGCCACCGGCGCCATCTACGCGATCGCCGCCACCGGGCTGGTCGTCACCTACACCACCTCAGGTGTTTTCAACTTCGCCCACGGGGCCACCGGGATGCTCATGGCCTTCCTCTACTGGCAGCTGAGGGTGGACATGCACTGGGCCGCCCCGGCCGCGCTGGTGGCGGTCATCCTGGTGGCGGCCCCCCTGTACGGCATTCTCACTGAGAGGACCCTGATCCGGCCGCTGGATCCGTCCGACACCAACACCAGCCTGGTGATCACCATCGGGCTGCTGGTCGTGTCGCTGGGCGTGGCCTACACCGTCTGGCCGGTCACCACGTCCCGGGTGCTGCTGCCCTTCTACGGGCCCGGTGCCTTCGTCAGCTTCATGGGCAACCGGATCCCCTACCAGGAGCTCATCACCATCGGCCTGGCCCTCGCGGTGGCGGTGAGCCTGCGGTTCCTGTTCTTCCGCACCAGGGTCGGCGTGGCCATGCGCGGGGTGGTCGACGACCGCCCCCTCATGGCCCTCAACGGGGGGTACCCCAGCCGCCTCAACGCCCTGTCGTGGGCCATAGGCGCGGCGCTGGCCGCCCTGGCGGGGATCCTGCAGTCGGGTTCGGCCGGCGGCCTGCAGGTGCTGGATCTCACCTTCCTGGTGGTCAACGCCTTCGCCGCAGCGCTGCTCGGCCGGCTGAAGAGCCTGCCGCTCACCTTCGCCGGGGCCCTGGGGCTGGGTCTCCTGGTGCAGTACGTGACGGGCTACGTCACCCTCTCGGGCTGGATGTCGAACCTGAAGCCGGTCCTGCCGACGTTCTTCCTCTTCGCCATCCTGCTCATCCTCCCGCCGGTGCGCCTGCGCGCCGGTAGCGCCCGGGTCACGAACTCCCTGCGGGTGCCGTCGCTCCGGCGCAGCCTCACCAGCGCCGCCGGCTTCTTGGTCTTCGCCGCCGTCGCCGAGCAGTTCATGCACGGCCGGGTCCTC
>JAKAXN010000191.1 GCA_021816565.1 Actinomycetes bacterium | reverse complement strand
AGGGTGACAGGGGCCATGGCGAGCCCCCCGATCTTCGACAACTGGCGCTGGCGGGACGGTCCGGTCCAGCCCGGCCGCACCGTCATCTTCGACCTGGACGGGGTGCTCTCCGACGCAGCCAGCCGCCAGCACTACCTGGAGGGGCCGTGGCGGGACTGGGACTCGTTCTTCGAGTCCTGCGGGGAGGACCCGCTGATCGAGGAGGTGGCCACGCTGCTGGGCCTGATCGACGCCTCGCTCGACATCGTGCTGCTCACCGCCCGCCCGGCGTGGGTGCAACCCCAGACCCTGGCCTGGCTGCACCGCTACCGCCTGCGCTGGGACCTGCTGGTCATGCGCGACCGGGGGGACTACGGGGCGGCCCGGGAGTTCAAGCGCCGCTCGGTGCGGGAGCTGCGGGGCGTCGGTTTCGACCCGGTGCTCTCCTTCGAGGACGACCGGCGCAACGTGGCCATGTTCCACGAGGAGGGCGTCCCGACCGTCTACATCCACTCCGGCTACTACGACTGACGGCCCGGGCGGACCGGGAGCCGGTCACCCCCGCGACCGGCCACCGATCGTGACAAGCTGGGCCCATGGCCGATATAGCCGCTGAGCTGGCGGGCATCGTCGGTGCCGCCCACGTGTCGGCCGGCGCCGACATCAGGGACGACTACACCCACGACGAGGCTCTCGGTCTCGAACCGGTCACCCCCGCCGCGGTGGTGCGCCCGGGCAGCACCGCCGAGACCGCCGCGGTCGTGGCCCTGGCCAACCGGCACGGGGTGGCCCTCACCGCCCGGGGTTCGGGCACCGGCCTGTCGGGGGCGTGCGTCCCGGTGCCGGGCGGGGTGGTGGTCAGCTTCGAGCGGATGAACACCATCGTCGAGATCGACACCGAGAACCACGTGGCGGTGGTCCAGCCCGGGGTCACCCTGGACGAGCTGGACGTGGCCACGGCCGAGCACCAGCTCGTCTACCCGGTGTTCCCCGGCGAGTCCAGCGCCAGCCTGGGTGGCAACGTCAACACCAACGCCGGGGGCATGCGGGCGGTCAAGTACGGCGTGACCCGCCACCAGGTGCTGGGCCTGGAAGCGGTCCTCGGTGACGGCTCGGTCATCCGCACCGGCGGCAAGTTCGTGAAGTCCACCGCCGGCTACGACCTGACCCAGCTGATCGTCGGGTCCGAGGGCACGCTGGCCCTGGTCACCGAGGCCATCCTGCGGCTGTACCCCCGGCCGCGCCATTCCGCCACCGTCCTGGCCCCGTACCCGACCCTGGCGGAGGTCACCCGGGCGGTGCCGAGGATCGTGGCCAGCGGGGTGGGGCCGCTGATGGTGGAGTACATCGACGTGCTCACCATGGCGGCCATCTCCGGGGACGGGAAGCTGGAGCTGGGCGTGCCGAAACCGGTGCAGGACCGGACCCTGGCCTACCTGGTCGTGGTGCTGGAGAACAACCGGGAGGACCGGCTGGCGCAGGACACCGAGCAGGTGGCCGACCTGCTGGCCGGCCTGGGGGCGCTCGACGTGTACGTGCTGCCCCCGACGGCCGGGGCGTCGCTGATCGAGGCCCGGGAGCGGGCGTTCTGGACGGCCAAGGCCGCCGGGGCCGACGACATCCTGGACGTGGTGGTGCCCCGGGCGGAGATACCGGGGTTCATGGAGGACGTGGCCGCCGCGGCCTCGGCCACCGGCTCGTGGGTGGCCGGCTGCGGTCACGCCGGGGACGGCAACGTGCACCTGTCGGTGTTCCAGGCCGACCCGGGCAAGAGGTCCGAGGTGATCCACCGGATACTGGCCCAGGGCATGGCCCGCGGGGGAGCGGTCTCGGGCGAGCACGGCATCGGATCAGGAAAAAGGGGCTACCTGGCCGCCCTGGAGGACCCGGCCAAGCTGGCCCTGTGGCGGCGCATCAAGGCGGCGTTCGACCCGGCCTCGGTCCTCAACCCCGGAACCATCTTCGAACTGGAGAACCCATGAACGGCGCCAACGCCCTGCTACGCACCCTCGTCGCCGGCGGGGTCGACACCTGCTTCATGAACCCGGGCACCTCCGAGATGCACTTCGTGGCCGCCCTCGACACCGTGGCGGAGATGCGGGGGGTGCTGGCCCTGTTCGAGGGGGTGGCCACCGGGGCGGCCGACGGGTACGCCCGCATGGCCGGCAAGCCGGCCGCGGTGCTGCTCCACCTCGGTCCGGGCCTCGGCAACGGGATCGCCAACCTGCACAACGCCCGGCGGGGCCGCACCCCGGTGCTCAACGTGGTCGGCGACCACGCCACCTACCACAAGCAGTACGACGCCCCCCTGGAGTCCGACATCGACGCGCTGGCGTCGAACGTGTCGGGCTGGGTGCGCCGCTCCATGAAGACCGCCGAGCTGCCGGCCGACGCGGTGGACGCCCTGGCCGCGGCGTGGGGGCCGCCCGGCGGCGTGGCCACCCTGATCCTGCCGGCCGACGTGTCGTGGAGCGACGGGGCCGAGCCGGCCCGTCCGGCCCCTCCTCCGGGGCTCCGCCCGCCCGACCCCGCCGCCGTGCGGGAGGTGGCCGACGCCCTGCGCAGCGGCCAGCCGGTCGGGTTCCTGGTGGGCGGCACGGCCTGCCGGGCCACCGCCCTGGAGAAGGTGGGCGCCGTGGCCGCCGCCGCCGGGGCCCGGGTGCTGTGCGAGACGTTCCCAGCCCGGCTGGAGCGCGGCGCCGGCCGGGTCGCCCCGGAGCGGCTGGCCTACCTGGCCGAGATGGCCGTGGCCCAGCTGGACGGGCTGGCCCACCTGGTGCTGGTGGATGCGGTCTCGCCGGTGTCGTTCTTCGCCTACCCCGGCAAGCCGAGCGACCTGGTGCCCGAGGGCTGCCGGGTCCACACCCTGACCCGGCCGGGCGAGGACGTCATGGCCGCCCTGGACGGTCTCGGTATGACCGCCACCGCGGCCCTGGCCCCCGCCGCCCGCCCCGAGCTGCCGTCCGGCGGTGCCGCCCTCACGGCCCAGATCCTGGGGGAGGCCGTCGGGGCGCTGCTGCCCGAGGGGGCCATCGTCACCGACGAGTCCAACACGTCGGGTCTGTTCATATCCGGGGCCACGGCCGGGGCCCCGCCGCACGATTGGCTGACGCTCACCGGCGGGTCGATCGGCATCGGTCTGCCGCTGGCCACCGGGGCCGCCGTGGCCTGCCCGGACCGCAAGGTCGTGGCCCTGGAGGCCGACGGGTCGGCCATGTACACCGCCCAGGCCCTGTGGACCATGGCCCGCGAGGGGCTCGACGTCACCACCGTGATCCTCTCCAATCGCAGCTACGCCATCTTGAACATGGAGCTCCAGCGGGTCGGGGCCGAGGCCGGCGGCCCGAAGGCCCGGGCCATGCTGGACCTGCACCAGCCCGACCTGGACTTCGTGAGCCTGGCCCGGGGTCTCGGGGTGCCCGCCACCCGGGCCGAGACCGCCGGGGAGTTCTCCGATCAGCTGGCCCGGGCGCTGTCCGAACCGGGCCCCAATGTCGTAGAAGCTGTCATTTCCCGCTGAGCGGGGACCGGGCGACTTCTTCCCCTTTTCTCAGCTGGATGGGGCACCATGATGGGCGTATGGACCGCAACACCATAAAGACCACCTTCATCCTGACGCTGCTCGGTGCGCTGTGCGTCGGGGTCGGCTCGATCTGGGGCAGCACCGGGATCGTCATCGGTCTGGTCATCGGGCTGCTCTTCACCGGCGGCTCCTACTGGTTCTCCGACTCCATCGCCATCAAGGCGGCCCGGGCCGTACCGGTGTCGGAGGCGCAGATGCCCGACTACTACGCGGTGGTGCGGGACCTGACCACCCGGGCCGGGCTGCCGATGCCCCGCCTCTACGTCACCCCCGACGCCCAGCCGAACGCCTTCGCCACCGGGCGCAACCCGGACCACGCCGCGGTCGCGGTGACCGAGGGCATCCTGCAGATCTGCACCTGGGACGAACTGCGCGGCGTGCTGGCCCACGAGATCTCCCACGTCGGCAACCGGGACATCCTGATCGCCTCGGTGGCCGCCACCATCGCCATGGCCATCACCATGCTGGCCCGCATGGCGGCGTGGGGCGGGCTGTTCTTCGGCGGCAACCGCCAGAACGAGGGGGAGAACCTCTTCGAGATCCTGGCCCTGGTCATCCTGGCGCCCATCGCCGCGACCCTGCTCCAGCTGGCCCTGTCCCGCAGCCGGGAGTACGAGGCCGACCGCTCCGGTGCCCGGCTGATCGGCGACGGGGAGCCCCTGGCCCGGGCCCTGGCCAAGCTCGACGCCGCCGGGAAGCAGATCCCGATGCCCTACGCCCGCCGGGAGATGGCCCCCATGTACATCATGAACCCGCTGGCGGGGATGAACGTCTCGATGAAGGGGCTGTTCTCCGACCACCCGCCCACCGAGGACCGCATCGCCCGCCTCCGCTCCCGGGAGTGGGCTAAATAGTCCGGCGGCTGGTCGTCGTAGCCGTAGTCCTGGCCGCGGTCCTGGTCGGGCTCAACTACGCGGCCCGGGCGGTCACCGAGACGGCTCTCGCGGATCACGTCAAGGCGGCCACCCATGCCAGGAGCGCGTCGGCCACGGTCAACTCGTTCCCGTTCCTCTGGGACGCCGCGGTGGAGGGCCGGGTGCGCGACGTGACCGTCGTCGACCGGGGCGTCCCGGCCGGCCCGCTGACCCTCGACTCGGTGAAGGTGGAGGCGCACCAGATCCGCTTCGACCGCAACGTGCTCTTCAACGCCCAGAAGGTGCACCTGACCTCCATCTCCAGCGCCACGGTGACCGTGACCACCCACCTGACCGGGCTGGAGCAGACGGTGGCGTCGCTGATCGGCGCCTTCGTGACGGTGCAGCCCGGCGACGAGCTGGTGGTGCAGGTCGCCGGCCACACCGTGTTCAGCTACAAGCTGAGCAACATCCCCCTGATCCCGGACTGCCCGCTGCAGCTGCAGCAGATCGGCGGCGGTTACAGCCTGTCCTGTACCGTTTCGCCGGTGCCCGCCCCGGTCCTCCAGGCCCTGTCCCACCAGTGACGCTTCGGTGAAGGTCGCCCTCGAGGCGGGGGAGAAGTGGACCTTCGCCTCGGCCCTCGACTGGCCCGGGTGGTGCCGGCGGGGGAGGGGCGATGACGCCGCGGTGCAGGCCCTGCTCGGCTACGCCGACCGCTACCGGCTGGTGGCCGGCGACGGCTTCCGGCCCGGGCCGGTGCAGGTGGTGGGCCGGGCCGACGGCGGCTCGGCCATCGACTTCGGCGCCCCCGGACCGCCCCAGGAATGGGACCGCGGCCCGGCCGGCCCGGCCGCGCTGGGGTTGCTGCGGGCCTGCTGGGACTACTTCGACCAGGTGGTCGCCTCCTCCCCGCCCGAGCTGCGCAAGGGGCCCCGCGGCGGCGGGCGTGACCGCGACGCCATGGTCGACCACGTCCGGGAGGCCGAGCGCAGCTACGCCTCCAAGGCCGGCGTCCGGGTGGCGCCGCGCACCCCGTGGCCCGAGCAGCGGGAGATGCTGGTCGGGGTGCTCGGCCCCGGCGGTCCCGACGCCCGCTGGCCGGTCCGTTACTCGCTTCGGCGCATCGCCTGGCACGTCCTCGACCACGCCTGGGAGATGGAGGACCGCCGGGCCTAGCCGCCGAGGTGGCGCTCCACCGAATCCACCTTGGAGCGCATCCGGCCGCCCGGGTCGTCGGCCAGGGCGTCGATCTTGACCACGAGGGACGCCCGGGGGGCCACCGCCGTGACGTGGTCCATGCAGGCCCTGATCACGGCCATGACCTCGTCCCACCCGCCCTCGATGTTGGTGAACATGGCGTTGGTCTCGTTGGGCAGCCCGCTGTCGCGCACTATGCGCACGCAGTCGGCCACCACCGAACCCACCGACTCCCCGGCCCCCAGCGGCGAGATGGAAAAAGCCGCTATCACAATCAGTCTCTGAAGTTCTCGAACTGGAGGGGGATGTCGAAGTCCTCCTCGCGCAGCCCGGCGATCACCGCCTGCAGGTCGTCGCGCTTCTTGGCGGTGACGCGCACCTGTTCGCCCTGGGTGGACGAGGACACCCCCTTGGGCCCCTTGTCCTTGATCCAGCGGTTGATGGCCTTGGCGTTGTCGGAGCTGAGGCCGGCTTTCAGCGTGACCGTCTGGCGCACCGCCCCCTTGGCGGCCTCCTCCGGCTTGCCGTACTCGAGGGACTTCAGGCTGACCTTGCGCTTGACCAGCTTCTCCTCGAGCACCTGGACCACCGCCCGCAGCCGGTCCTCGGTGGCCGAGTGCAGCTTGAGCTCCATCCCCGACAGCTCGACCGTCGAGTCCGTGCCCTTGAAGTCGAAGCGGGTGGACAGCTCCCGGGCCGCCTGGTCCACCGCGTTGCGGACCTCCTGCATGTCGACCTCGGACACGATGTCAAACGTGGGCATGGCGTTACGCTACCCCCCTCGTGGATCTCGTCCCCCGGTTGGAGCAGTCGCGCGTCACCGTCGCCGGTCGCACCCTCGACGGTGAGGCCCTGGCCGGCGCGGCCTCGGCGGTGGCCCGCCGGGTGGAGGGCATGGCGGCCCTGGCCGTCACCGCCGACGCCTCCCTTGAGACGGTGGTGGCGGTGGTGGGGGGACTGATGGCCGGGGTCCCGGTCGTGCCGGTGCCGCCCGACGCCGGGCCGCTCGAGCGCCGGCACATCCTCACCGACAGCGGGGCGTCGCCCGGGCCCCCCGTGGACGTCGACGAGCGGGGATCGTTCCGTCAGCCGCCCCCGGACCCCCGGCGACCGGCCATGATCCTCTACACCAGCGGCACCACCGGACTGCCGAAGGGGGTCGTGCTGAGCGCCGCGGCCATCGCCGCCGACCTGGACCTCCTGGCCGCCGCCTGGGAGTGGACCGCCGATGACGTGCTGGCGCACGGGCTGCCCCTTTTCCACGTCCACGGCCTGATCCTCGGGGTCCTGGGCCCGCTCCGGGTGGGCAGCCCGCTGGTCCACACCGGTCGGCCCACCCCGGCCGCTTACGCCGGGGCCGGGGCCACGCTGTATTTCGGGGTGCCCACGGTGTGGTCGCGTGTCGCCGAGGACCCGGCCGCCGCCGGGGCGCTGCGGCGGGCCCGGCTGCTGGTCTCGGGCAGCGCCGGGCTGCCGGTGCCGGTCTTCGAGCGGTTGGCCCGCCTGGCCGGTCAGGGTCCCATCGAGCGCTACGGCATGACCGAGACCCTCATCACCGTGAGCGGCACCCCGGCGGGGGAGCGCCGGCCGGGCTGGGTCGGCCACCCCCTCCCCGGGGTGCGCACCCGGCTGGTCGACGACCGCGGGGGCCCGGTTCCCGCCGACGGCGACAGCGTGGGGTCCCTCGAGGTGCTGACCCCCACGGTGATGACCGGGTATCTCAACCGGCCGGACGAGACGGCCTCGGTCACCACCGCCGACGGGTGGATGCGCACGGGGGACGTGGCGGCCATCGGCCCCGACGGCTGGCACCGCATCGTCGGCCGGGAGTCGGTGGATCTCATCAAGACCGGCGGCTACCGGGTGGGGGCCGGCGAGGTGGAGGCGGCCCTGCTGGCCCACCCGGCGGTGAGCGAGGCCGCCGTGGTGGGCCAGCCCGACGCCGACCTCGGGCAGGTGATCGTGGCCTACGTGGTGGCCCGCGACGCCGTGACCGGGACCGAGCTATCCCAGTTCGTGGCATCGACGCTGTCGGTCCACAAGCGGCCCCGGCGGGTGGAGCTGGTCGGCTCCCTGCCCCGCAACGCCATGGGCAAGGTGCAGAAGAAGCAGCTCCTGGAGGGCTCCTAGCCCTCGCGGCCGATGCGGCGGAAGTTGGGCGCCCGCTTCTCGGTGAACGACTCGACGCCCTCCTTGAAGTCCGGCCGCCCGAAGCTCTCCACCATCAGCCGGCGGGCCTCCTTCTCCGAGGGGCCCAGCCGGGCGGTCAGCTGCTCGTACACCTGGCGCTTCATGACCGCCAGCGACGCCGGCGAGCACTTCTCGGCCAGGTCCTGCACGTAGCGGACGGCGTGGGGGAGGACCTCCCCGGCCGGCATGGCCCGGTTGACCACCCCCATGGCGGCCGCCTCCTCGCCGGTCACCCGCCGCGACGAGAACAGCAGGTCCAGCGCCGCCCCCGTGCCGGCCAGGCGGGGCAGCAGCCAGGCGATGCCCCACTCGGCGATCAGGCCCCGCTGCGAGAACGCCGTGAGGAGCGGGGCGTCGGCGGCCATGAACCGCAGGTCGCAGCTGAGGGCGATGGGCACGGCCATCCCGGCGCAGGCCCCGTTGATGGCGGCGATCACCGGCTTTCGGACCGCCATCAGGTAGGTGTACTCGCCGTCGAGGTCCTCGGGGATGGGCTCGTCGCGCTCCA
>JAKAXN010000190.1 GCA_021816565.1 Actinomycetes bacterium | reverse complement strand
CTGGACTTCCAGCTCCACAACACCTACTTCGTGGTGGCCCACTTCCACTACGTGATCATGGGCCTGGTCATGGGCGCCTTCGCCGGTATCTACTACTGGTACCCGAAGATGACCGGCCGGAAGATGAACGAGACCATCGGCAAGATCAGCTTCACGCTGATGCTGATCGGCTTCAACCTCACCTTCTTCCCGCAGCACACCCTGGGCCTGCGGGGCATGCCCCGCCGGATCGAGGTCTACAACGCCGGCATGGGCTGGAACTTCCTCAACATGCTCTCGAGCATCGGCGCCTACGTCACCGGCATCGGGGTCATGGTGACGGTGTGGAACCTGTACCGCTCTCTGCGCAAGGGCGAGATCGCCGGGGACAACCCCTGGGACGGCCAGACGCTCGAGTGGGCCTGCTCCTCGCCGCCGCCGGACCACAACTTCGAGGCCCTGCCCCCGATCCGCTCCGAGCGGCCGGTGTGGGACGCCAACCATCCGGATCTCCTGACGAAGGTGGGACACTGAACATGCCGGCGAACTTGCCCGCGGCCATTGTCTCCGGTGAGCACTGCAATCCCCTCGTTCGAATCTCTAGGGCCCAGGCCATGACAATGGCCGCGGGCAAGTTACGGAGGCATGCATGAAGGTTGAATCCCGTGTGATCCTCGGGGCGTTCATCTTCCTGACCGCCCTGGCCGGGGTGTACTGGGGTCTGGTGGCCGTCCACGGTCACGCTTCGGAGCGCTCCGGCATCGCCATGCTCATCTTCAGCATGTCGGCCTACGGGATGCTGGGCTTCTACCTGCTGGCCCAGTACCTGCGCCGCCACGGCATTCCCCGCCCGGAGGACCGCTTCGACGCCACCCAGGAGGACGGCGCCGGGGTCATCGACTACTTCCCGGTGGCCTCGATCTGGCCGGCCGGCATGGGCCTCGGCATGATCCTCGGCGCCACCGCCCTGGTGTGGGGCCTGTGGTACCTGTACATGGGCGGCGTGATCTTCATCGGGTCGGTGATCGGCTGGGTCACCGAGTCCGACTACACCATGGACGTGCTGCCCGGCATCGACCCCTCCGAGGTCGAGCACGGACACGACGTGCCGTCGGGGGCAACCCTCCCCCACTACCACACCGAGGCCGGTGTGACGCCGTCGCAGAGCTCGCACTGAGCGCCCTGACATAGCAAGCCGGTGAGCGCCGGGCCCTCCGGGGCCCGGCGTTCGTCGTTTCCGCCGGGCCCGCCCCATCGCGGCCCGGGGCCGGCGGCCCGGGGGCCCGGTCTACCGGCGCAGGTCCAGGCCGGCGAAGTCACCGCCGGAGCGCCAGTCGGCCAGCAGCCCGAAGAACGCCACGGGCCCCCGCCCGTAGGCCGCCAGCACGAAGCCGCCCTCGGCCGGGCGACCCTCGTTGTTGTAGTAGCCGGGGGTGCACTGCTCCTGGAAGCGGCGCATGTCGCGGGCGTTGGCGGCCAGCGTCGCGAGCCATCCGGCCTCGGCTTCGGCGGTCACCTCCACCTCGCGTATCCCCTCCCGCAGGGCGTGGCCGGCGATGTGGGCCAGGTGACCGGCCGCCTGGTCCAGGAGGTGGGGGTAGTTGGCGGTGAAGCCGCCCTGCGAGTGGCCGACCACGAACAGGTTCGGGAAGCCGTGGACGTGCATCCCGTGCAGGCTGCGCATGCCGGCGGCCCAGTGCTGCGACAGGGTCACCCCGCCGACCCCGGTGACGTCGTAGCCGGCCCGGCGGGTGTAGTCGGTGCCCACCTCGAAGCCGGTGGCGAAGATCAGGCAGTCCAGCGGGTACTCCACCCCGCCGGCCACCACCCCCCGCCCGGTGATGCACTCCACGCCCCGCCCGTCGGTGTCGACGAGGTGCACGTTGGCCCGGTTGAACGTCTGGAGGTACTCGTCGTGGAAGCAGGGCCGCTTGCAGAACTGCCGGTACCACGGCTTGAGGGCCGCGGCGGTGGCCGCATCGGTCACCACCGAGTCGACCCGGGCCCGGATCTGCTCCATCTTCTCGAAGTCGGCCAGCTCCATGGCCGCCGACAGGCCCTCCGGCGACAGGTCCGGGTCGGCGGAGCTGCGGACCCGGAAGATCAGCTTGGCGATGATGTCGGTCCAGCCGTCCATCACCAGGTCCGTGTCGGCGTAGCCCCCGGAGGTGAGCAGGGTGAAGTTCTCGATCCGCTCCCGCTGCCAGCCCGGCTCCAGGGCCGCCGCCCACGCCGCGTCGGTGGGCCGGTTGGCCCGCACGTCGATGGAGGAGGGGGTCCGCTGGAACACGTACAGCTCGCCGGCCGCGGCCCCGACATGGGGCACGACCTGCACCGCGGTGGCCCCGGTGCCGATTATCCCCACCCGCTGGCCCGAGAGGCCCGTGAGGCCCCCTGTGGCGTCACCACCGGTGTAGCCGTAGTCCCAGCGGCTGGTGTGGAACGAGTGGCCTCTGAACGTCTCCAGACCGGGCACCCCGGGCAGCTTGGGCCGGTGGAGCGGCCCGTTGCCCATGACCACGAAGCGGGCCTGCAGGCGGTCGCCGCGGTTGGTGGTCACCGTCCAGCGGGAGCTGGAGGCGTCCCACTCCAGCGCGGTGACCTCGGTCGACAGCAGGGCCCGGCGCCGGAGGTCGAAGTGATCGGCCAACCTCCGGCAGTGCTCGAGGATCTCCGGGGCGTGGGCGTACTTCTCGGTCGGGACGTAGCCGGTCTCCTCGAGCAGCGGCAGGTACACGTAGGACTCCACGTCGCACTGGGCCCCCGGGTAGCGGTTCCAGTACCACGTCCCGCCGAAGTCGCCGCCCTTCTCGATGATGCGCACGTCGTCGATCCCGGCCCGCCGGAGATGGGCGCCGGTGATGAGGCCGGCGAAGCCCCCGCCGATGACGGCCACGTCGACCAGGTCGTGGCACGCCGGGCGCGGCGCCGGGTCGCAGTACGGATCCTCCAGGTAACGGGCGAAGGGCCCGCTCATCTCGACGTACTGGTCGTTGCCGTCGGCGCGGAGCCGCTTGTCCCGCTCCCGGCGGTACCGCTCCCTGAGGCGGTCCGGGTCGATCTGCGGCGCCGCAGTGGTGCTGGCCTGGTCCACAACCATGTTTCCCCCCGTGTCCGGCGGGGCCGATCCTACGCGAAGCGGCCCCACCCCCTCTCGGGGGCGGGGCCGTCGCTAATGGCGGTCCGGGCCGGCCCGGTCACCGGCTGGTCAGTCGCCGCCGACCGGAGCCCGGTACTCCTCTTCGTTCCGGGTGCCGTTCTCGCCGGTGGCGTGCTCGGCCCCGTGGTCCTCACCGTGGTGCTCGCCCACCGAGTGGTAGGCACCGGTGGCGGTCCGGTAGATGACCCCGCCGAGCGGCTTCTGGATGGGGTGGGCGTCGGTGCGCTGCAGGGCCTTGCAGGCCCGGAAGGTGATGGCGAAACCCAGCACCGGGCCGACGATCAGGCCCCACTGCAGGTACTCGTAGATCCGCTCGAAGGCTATGTGCAGGTCGTTGGCCAGGATGTCGGTGCCACACCCGACGGTGAGGATGGCGAAGAAGATGATCGCCGCCACACCGAAACCGGTACGGAACGGCTTGTCCCGGGGCCGGTCGAGCAGGTTGTGGGTCTTGTAGTCGTTGTAGATCTTCTTGTCGATCCACGGCCAGGCGAACATGATCCCGAAGATGATCCCGGGGAACAGCAGGCCCGGGAAGAACGGGTTGGGGATCTCCACCCCGAAGGAGCGGAACTCCCAGTGCGGCCACAGCCGCACGAAACCGTCCAGCCAGCCGAGGTACCAGTCCGGCTGCGAGCCCTCCGATACGTTGTAGGGGGTGTAGGGGCCGTACAGCCACACCGGGTTGATCTGGACGAAGCCGGCCAGGAAGAACGTGGCGGCGCTCACCATCATCATCAGGCCGCCGGCCTTGAGGGCGTACTGCGGCCAGATGCGGCTGCCCCGGATGTTGGTCTCGGTCTTGCCCGGCCCGGGGAAGTCGGTGTGCTTCTGGTGCCACAGGATCATCAGGTGGGCACTCAGCAGACCGACGATCAGCGCCGGGAACAGGAACTCGTGGACCACGAACAGCCGGGGGATGAACACGGTCCCGGGGAAGCGTCCGCCCCACAGGTTGTAGACCAGCCAGCTGCCGATGTTGAACGGTATGGCCTGGATGATGGAGTAGATGACCCGGATACCGGTGCCGGAGAGCAGGTCGTCGGGCAGCGAGTAGCCGGTGAAGCCCTCGAGGGAGACGATCTGCCACAGCAGGAGGCCGATGATCCAGTTGATCTCCCGGGGCTTGCGGAAGGCACCGGTGAAGAAGATCCGGCACATGTGGAAGATCACCGCGGCCAGGAAGATCAGGGCGGCCCAGTGGTGGGCCTGGCGCATGATGAGGCCGAACTTGACGTTGAAGGTGATGTTGATCACCGACTGGTAGGCCTCGGACATGTGCTGGCCCACCAGCGGGGCGTACACGTGCCCGCTGGTCGGGGCGTAGACCACGTCCGTCTGCGAGGGGACGTAGAACAGCGTCAGGTAGATACCGGTCGCGATCAGGATGATCAGCGAGTCCATGGCGATCTCGCCGACCATGAACGACCAGTGGTCGGGGAAGATCTTGTCGAAGACGCTGGTGAGGAACCGTGAGGACCCCATCCGCTCGTCGACGGTGTCAAGGACGGACTTGTTGACCGAGTACCGCCGTTGGGCCGAGGCCCTCTCGCGCGTGGTGCTCATTCTTTGCCTACCCTCTGGTCCAGAAACCGGGGCCAACCGGTTGCGTGTAGTCGCTCTGGGAGATGATGTATCCCTGGCTGTCCACCGTCAGCGGCAGCTGCGGCAACGACCGCGGCGCCGGGCCGAAGACCGGCTTGCAGTCGAGCAGCACGTCGAAGGTTGACTGGTGGCACGGGCACACCAGCTGCTTGCTCACGACGTTGTAGAGGCTGGCGGGGCAGCCGGCGTGCGTGCAGATCTTGGAGAAGGCCACGATGTTGCCGCCGCCCGACACCGGGATGTTCCAGCCGGCGTTGGCCTTGGTCACCTTGAAGTCGTCGTTGCCCACGTTGATCAGCAGCGTGGGGCTGAGGGCGTCGTTCATGCCGCCCTCGGGGAAGACGGTGAGGATGCCGTTGACCGGCAGGTCCGTGGGCCGCACCGGGGTGCCGTCCTCGGTGACCGCCCGGGTGCCCTTGCCCCACGCCGTCTTGGTCAGGTTGTTCTTGGGCCGGGTGCCGAGGGAGGCCAGCGGGAAGATCGTGGCCAGGCCGAACACCGCCCCCACGGGCAGGAGCAGCTTCACCAGGAACGAGCGCCGGCCCACCATGGCTTCGGTGCCCCGGGCCAGGGATTCGGCGGCCGCCACCCGGTCGCCCTCCAGGCTGACGGCGTGGTGGCCGCGGCTGGCTATGACGTCGTGGCCGGGCATCAGGTCGCGGGCCCACAGGATCAGGCCCACGCCGAGGCCGGCGAAGGCCAGGCCCCAGCACAGGCCGGCCAGCTGGTTGTTGCCGCTGATGACGTAGACGACGGCCAGGCCGATGGAGGCCAGCATGGAGACCGTCCACGAGGCGGCGATGCGCCGCTCGGCCCACTTGGCGCCCTTCGGGTCGTTCTCGTAGCGCCAGTGGGTGTCGTCCTGGTCCATCGGCACGTCGTCGGGCCACGGCTCACCCGGGTCGATGCCGAAGTGGCGGGGGTTGCGGCCGAAGGGGATCCGCTCGGCGGCGGCGGTGTCGACCTCGTCCTCGGAGTGGCCCGGGTGCTGAGGCTGGGACAGGGCGTCGTCGGTAGTCGTCATCCTCGAGTTCCGATCATCCGGGAGGCGAACCACAGCACCACGAACCCAACCAGGATTCCCACGAAGCCCTCGGCGACCGGGCCGAAGTAGGAGATCCCGGCGCCGCCGGGCGAGTCCGGCTTGTGGAGGTACTGGACGTAGTGGGCGATGGCCGAGAGCTGGTGGGGGGTCAGCTCCTTGAACATGGGCATGGGCTTCGGGCCGATGAGGGGGGCCTCGGCGGCCTGCACCAGGGTGGCGTTGCGGAGGGAGGGGATGACGTTGCCCTTGGACAGCATCCCGCCCGAGCCGGCGGCCTGGTGGCACTGCTGGCAGTTGATGGCGTAGAGCTGCTGGCCCTCGGCGAGGGTCACGCAGTTCTCAGCGGTGGTGGTCGGGGTGGTCTGGTCGGAACACAAGGGCTGCACTGTGGGAATGGTGGGGCCGGCCTGTCCGATCCCGGTGATCTGTGGCAGTGCATTTACGTACGCCACGAGCTGACGGATTTCGCTCTGGTTGAACGCCGGGCGGTTGCGCAGAGCCTCGTTGTTGGGGGCGTTGAGCGGCATGCGGCCGGTGCTCAGGTAGAAGTCGGCGGCAGCGGCACCCACGTTGACCAGTGCGGGGGCGCCCTTCACCACCCCGCCCTCACCCTGGTAGCCGTGGCAGCTCTGGCAGTGCTCCTGGTAGAGCACCGAGCCGGCGGCGATGTCGTTGGGGTTGGTGCTCACGAGCGCCTGCTGGCCGTGGGCCGTCGAGGTGGTCATGAACAGCACCGAGAAGACGATGATGGCCAGGGCGAGGAGAGCGGCGGGGCCGGCCAGAGCCCGCCGGGCCCGGATCGATCTGATCATGCGGAGGCTCACTTGAGTACGAAGATGGCGAGGAACAGGGCAACCCAGACCACGTCGACGAAGTGCCAGTAATACGAGAGGAACTCGATTGCCGGCATCGTGCGGTGGCCGAACCGGGGGGTCCGCAGCACCCGGACACCGACGATGATCATGGCGACCAGGCCACCGGCCACGTGCAGGAAGTGGAATCCGGTGAGCGTGTAGAACGCCGATCCGTAGGCGTTGCTGCTGATGGAGAAGGGCCGGTTGAGGTAGTCGGAGATCTGCATCCCCTCGAAGAGGCACCCGAGGACGAACGTCATGGCCGTCCACCCGATGAAGCCCCACTTCGACCCTCGCACGGCCCGGAAGACCCCGTACTGCATGGTGAACGAGGAGAGCACCAGCAGGATGGTGGCTACCAGGACCGGCGGGACGTCCAACACGTCGCCTTTTGGAGGCCACGGATGGGTCGCCGAGCGAAGGCTGAAATAGGCGGCGAACAGGCCCGAGAAGAACATCAACTCGGAGGACAACCAGACGATGACGCCCACCTGCAGAAGCTTGGGGCGGTACATCGACGGATCGACCTGCCGGATCGCCGGGGCCTGGGGGGGGACGGCTCCGGTTGTGGATATGGCTGTCACTGGGGCTTATTTCTACACAACCCACGGCCGCCAATCCAAAACCCGGGCGGGCGGGCCAACCTCGCAGCACCGCCCGGAGGTACCGGCCGGGACGGGACTATCCTTGCGCCCGGATGTCTGTAGCAGCCGGGCTCAACCCCATCACCTTCTTCACCCTCTCGAGCGCCGACCCGGTCCCCACCATCGGAATCGTGCTCAGCGCGGCCTGGTACCTGTGGGGTGTGCGGCGGCTGAAGAGCCGGGGGCGGCGCTGGCCGTGGCAGCGCACGGCGTCGTTCCTGACGGCGGAGGTCCTGATCGCGGTGTCGCTGCTGTCGGGGGTGGCGGCCTTCGACGACGTCAGTTTCTTCGATCACACCATCCAGCACATCGGCCTGGCCATGCTGGCGCCGGTCTTCCTGGCCCTGTCGGCCCCGGTCACCCTGCTGCTGCAGTCGAGCAACCGCCAGGTCCAGACCGCGGTGCTCAAGGTGATCCACAGCCCGCTCGGCCGGGCCCTCTCCAGCCCGTTCGTGACCTGGCCGCTGTACGGCCTGTCGCTGTTCGGCCTGTACTTCACCAGCCTCTACGCCGACACGCTCACGAACAACACGCTGCACCAGTTCGTGCACCTGCACCTGCTCATCGTCGGTTGCCTGTTCTACTGGCCGGTGATCGGCGTGGACCCGCTGCCCCGCCGGCTCAACTACGGGGTGAAGATCCTGTACCTGATGCTGGCGCTGCCGTTCCACACGGTGCTCGGCATGGCCCTCGAGAGCCAGACCAACCCCATCGCCCCGGGCATCACCCTGGCCGACCTGCACGCCGGAGGGGCCCTCATGTGGGTGGCCGGCGAGGCCATCGGCCTGATCGGCACCATCGCCGTGTTCATCCAGTGGCTGCGAGCCGACGAGCGCCAGGCGCGCCGCAACGACCGGGTGAACGAGGCGGCGGCGGCCCAGCAGCTGGCGCTGTGGCGGGCCACGCGGGACGCCGCGGCCCGGGCCGCGTCCGCTCCTTGAGCGGGGGCGGCCGCCCCCCGCAGGACCTGGTAACCCTCGACGACATCGAGGCCGCCCGACAGCGGGTGGGCGCGGTGCTCCGGTCGAC
>JAKAXN010000189.1 GCA_021816565.1 Actinomycetes bacterium | reverse complement strand
ATCCCGTTACCGGCGGCCAGTACGCCCTTCGCCTGCTCCACGACGATCCGGCTGTCCAGGGCGTGCTGGAGCTGGCCGCTCAGGCGGAGAAGCCGGGACTCCCGGTCGGCGCGCTCGCGCGCCAGGCCGATCAGCACGCCGACCATGGACGCCAGACGCTCGGCGTCATCGACCTCGCCGTCCACCGGCGGTGACCCGTCGGGGAAAGCGATGCACAGGACGGCGATGACCTCCCCGTTGGAGCTGATCGGCGCCTCGATGGCCGGCACCGACGAGGCCGACCGCCCGTCCCCGGGCGGCGCCTCGATCCAGGCGTCCCGGCCGTCGAAGACCACTCGGGCGACGTCGACGACTAGGTCCAGGATCTCGGGGGTTTCCGTGCCCCGGATCAGGGATTCGGAGATCGCGCCATAGGCCGTCAGGGACCGCCACTCGCCTGAGCCCCCGGACGCCCGCAGGGCCTCGCCCGCACCGCCGCCGAGCACCGTGGGCAGGTCACGGATGATCCCGTCCACCGCAGCCACCGCCTCTCCCATGCGTTTGGACACCGGACCCGACGCCGCCGACTGGCAGCTGGCGAGGAGCAGCGAAACCCCGAACAGCCGGTTGATCAGCTCTGCCACCGGGGCCATGCCCACCGCCGGGTCCTCGATCCCGGGGGTCCGGTCAGCCAGCGCCTGACCGGCGGGGTCCGGTACGTCATGCGGCAGCATGGCCGTCACCGGGCCTAACCGGTCGTAGGCCGCCCTCCGGGCCCGCCACATCGGCACTATCCGCTGACCGGCCCGCTTCCGAGCTTCTTCCCGGCGCCGGATGGCATCGGCCCGTTGCCGGCGGGCGGTCTCCTGAGCGGACACAGCCATCTCCCTCAACCGGGCGTTGCGCTCGTCCACCACCGGCGGCTGGACACATGCACGGGAGGCAATCTGTCGCAAGTCTGCGCTGCGCACTTTGCGCCCCTTTCGTGCCACAGGTAGGGGCCTTCGGCCCTCTCCGACATCCTACGGGCTTCCGGGCGGGAAACCCCCCGGGATCTGGTCCCCGATGCAGCACGAGGGCTCAATGGGCCCATATGTGACAGTCCACCTGGCGGACCCGCTCCTACTCCCCGAAGCTGGCAGCGGCCGGGCCGGGCGTCCCAAGGCCCGGACCGGCGCTCCGTTCGCCAGCGGGCGGGACGGGAGCGGCCTGGATCCACCCCTGACGGTTGACCGCCTGGTGCAGCACCCCGGACTCCGCGGTGTCGGGGGGGTGCTGACTCCGGTCAGCCGAAGTTCGGCTCCCGCTTCTCAGCGAACGCCTTGAACGCCTCTTTGACGTCGGGGCCGGTGAGGTTGACGGCCTGGGCCTGGGATTCGGCCTCCAGCGCCTGATCCATGGAGGTCTCGAAGCTCTTGTTGAGAAGCATCTTCGACATGGACAGGGCCAGGGCCGGACCCGACGCCAGCCGGGCCGCCCACGACGAGACCAGCTCGTCGATATCACCGGGGGCCACGACCCGGTTGACCAGGCCCATCCCCGCCGCGTCGGCGGCGGAGATCATGTCCCCGAGGAGGACCAGCTCCTTGGCCTTCTGCATCCCCACCAGTCGGGGCAGCAGCCAGGACCCCCCGCAGTCGACGCTGAGGCCGCGGCGCCTGAATATCTGGGAGAGGCGGGCCCGCTCTGTGGCCACCACCAGGTCACAGGCCAGGGCCAGATTCATGCCGGCCCCCACCGCCACCCCGTCCACCCGGGCGATGGTCGGTTTGCTCATCCGGTGCAGGGCCAGCGCGGCGTCCGCCACGTCGCGCATGGCCATCAGCGGGTGGGTGCGCTCAGAGGGGTCACGGCCCAGGTCGGCGCCCGAGCAGAAGTCCTCCCCGGCGCCGGTCAGGATCATGACCCGGTCGTCGGGGCGGCTGTTGATCTCGGCGAAGATGCCCCCCAGCTCCTTCCACAGGGCCGGGGTGACGGCGTTCTTGCGCTGAGGCCGGTTGAGCGTCACCGTCACGACCCCGCCGGCCCGGTCGACCATTACGTCAGCCATCCGCCCGGATCCTCCCTCCAACGCGTCTGTCACCGGGGCGACGCTAGTCCTCCACCCCGCGCCGCGGGACGCTCGCCTCTGGACCCGGGGCGCCCGGGAAGGAATAGTTGCGGTATGAGGACCGTCCTCAACCTGATCTGGCTGTTCCTGTCCGGGATCTGGCTGGCCATCGGGTACGCGCTGGCCGGCACCGTGATGTGCCTGCTGGTCATAACCATCCCGTTCGGGATCGCGTCGTTCCGTCTGGCGCTCTACATGCTCTGGCCATTCGGCCGCACCCTCGTCAGGCGACCCGGGGCGGGTGCCCCTTCAGCTGTCGGGAACGTCCTGTGGTTTCTCCTGTTCGGGTTGTGGCTGGCCATCGCCCACCTCGTCCTCGGAGTGACCCTGTGCCTCACGGTGATCGGAATCCCGCTCGGACTCGGCAACTTCAAGCTGGCCGCGGTGGCTCTGGCCCCGCTGGGCAAGGAGGTCGTCCCCACCGGGAATCCCCGATCGGCGGCCGGGCTCGTGTATTTCTGAAAGCAGCCGAACTCCCCTGTCGGGGCCGCCGGCTGCCGGATCAGAATGGGGCGATGACGGCCAGACCACTGCCGGGGGCGCACCTTCCCGAGCGTCACCGGGGCCACCGCAGCGCCTGGTTGAGAGCGGCGGTGCTGGGCGCCGATGACGGCATCGTCTCCACCGCCAGCCTGATGCTGGGGGTGGCCGCAGCCAACGCCAGCCGCTCGGCCGTCCTCACCGCCGGGTTGGCCGGGCTGGCGGCCGGAGCCATGGCCATGGCGGCCGGTGAGTACGTGTCGGTGTCGTCGCAGCGCGACAGCGAGCGGGCCGACCTGGCCCGGGAGGAGGCCGAACTGGCGGCCGCACCGGACGCCGAGCTGGAGGAGCTGGCCCGGATGTACGCGGCCCGCGGCGTCGAGGCCCACCTGGCCTGGCAGGTGGCCGAGCAGCTGACCGCCCACGACGCCCTGGCCGCCCACGCCCGCGACGAGTTGGGCCTGAGCGAGGAGAGGACCGCCCGGCCGCTGCAGGCCGCGGTGGCCTCGGCGGCCGCCTTCGCCTTGGGAGCCATCCTGCCGATCCTGACCCTGGTGCTCTCCCCCCGCTCGCTGCAGTCCGTGCTCATCGCGGTGGTGGCGGCGGTGGGGCTGGCGGTGCTGGGCTGGTCCGGTGCCGTCGCCGGGGGGGCACCGTGGAGGCGACCGACCCTGCGGGTGGTGGTCGGCGGCTCGCTGGCCATGGCCGTGACCATGGCGGTCGGCTTCCTGACCCACACCGCCGGGGCCTAGCCGGCCACCACGGCCGGCTGGGCCACCCCCACGGCCGGCCGGGCCACGACCCGGACCGGCCCGGGACCACCGGGAACTACCGGGGGCCGAAGTAGTGGCCGGCCTCCAGATCCTCCAGGAGGGACGGGCCGGTCGGCTGCCAGCCGAGCAGCCGGCGGGTGATGTCGGCGGAGGCGGGCGTGTCCACGCCGGCGAAGTACCCCAGATGGGAGAAGTGGCCGAGCGCCTCGCTCTGGTCCAGGGACTTGACCGGCACCCCCAGATGACGGCCGATGGCAGCGGCAATGTCACGGAAGGCGACGCCCTCATCGGCGACGGCGTGCAGCACCGATCCGGCCGGAGCGGACTCGGCGGCCAGACGGGTCAGGCGGGCGGCGTCCGAGCGGTGCACGGCGGGCCACCGGTTGGCGCCGTCGCCCACGTGGGCGGAGACACCGCTGCGGCGGGCGATGTCGACGAAGGTGGCCATGAAGCCGTGGTCGCCGTCACCGTGCACCGTGGGCGGGTACCGCAGCACCGAGGACCGCACGCCGATGCCCCGCAGCGACAGGGTCAGCAGCGCGGTGGCGGCCCGGATGCCCGCCGGGTTGCCCCGCAGCCGGGGCCCGGGCACCAGGCCGTCGTCCTCGGTGGCCACCCGGCCCACGTCGAGGCCGATCATGCCCGAGGCCAGGACGAACGGCCGGTCCGATCCGGCCAGGGCCGCGCCCATGGCCTCGACGGCCCGGCGGTCGGCGGCGGCCGCCTCGGCGAAGTTGCCGCTCCAGGCCACGTCGTGCTGGAACGCCAGGTGGATGACCCCCTCGGACCGGGCCGCCTCCCCCGCCAGAGCCCCGGGGTCTCCGAGGTCACCCCGGAACGGCACCGCCCCGGCCGCCTCGAGGGCCCGCGCCGAGGAATCCGACCGGGCCAGGCCGACCACCTCGTGACCGGCACCCAGCAGTTCCGCCACGGTGGCCGAACCGATCCACCCCGACGCTCCCGTGACGAAAAATCTCATGACGACTCTCCCCTCGACAACGATGTCAGTTACTGCCATCAGGGTAACTCTGATGGCAGTGACTGTCAACAGGTAGGCTCGACCCGTGGGTCGATGGGAACCGGACAGCCGGGGCCGGCTGCAGGAAGCGGCGCTCACCCTGTTCGCCGAGCGGGGCTTCGATCAGACCACCGCCGCCCAGATCGCCGAAGCGGCCGGGCTGAGCGAGCGCACCTTCTTCCGTCACTTCGCTGACAAGAGAGAGGTCCTGTTCGGCGGGTCGGAGCTCCTGCGCGACCGGATCGTGGACGGCGTGACCGCCGCCCCCGCCGCCGCCGGCGCCCTCGACGCGGTGGGCGAGGGCCTGAAGGCGGCCGCCGCCATGCTGGGCCAGGGCCGGCGGGACCTGGCCGCCAAGCGGCATTCGGTCATCGCCGGCAACCCGGAGCTCAGGGAACGGGAGCTGACCAAGCTGGCCGGATACTCCGCTTCGGTGGCCGCCGTGCTGCGCCAGCGGGGGGTGGACGAACCGCAGGCCACCATGGCCGCCGACGCCGGCATGACGGTGCTGCGGGTGGCCCTGCAGGAGTGGGCCGGCGGGCCCGACGGTGGCCCGGGCCTGGACGCGGTCGTACGGGCCTCCATGGAGAAGCTCAAGGCACTCACCTAAAGGGGTGCGGTACGGACCACCGGCCCTAAAACGGCCCGGCCCGGTCCGTGACCATGGGTCGGATGAGGCCCTCACCCCTGGCCAGACCCGCCGCCCCCCCGGGATGGTGGAAGCCCGCCCGTTGGCCCAGGTGGCTGCAACTCCTGATGGGTGGCGCCGCGGTGTGGGGCCTGGCGGTCGGCGTGCTGCTGTCGACCGGTGACCGCTACGTGGCGGGCGCCGTGGTGCTCGGCACCTTCGTGGTCCCGCTGGCCCTGGGAGTGCGCGTCGCCGACGGCGAGGTACTGCCCGGCGTGGGCACCCAGCTGATGGTTCGGCTGTTCGCCTACGGGGGCCTACTGGGGTTCCTGGCCTCGGCGTTCCTGGAGCACCCGATGATCTCCCAGGCGGCGTTCGTCTTCGACGGCTGGGTGGGAGTGGTGGAGGAGGCCTCCAAGCTGGCGGTCCTGGCGTATCTCACCCGCAATCTGGTCGGGCGTACCGCCCGCTCCGGGCTGGTGCTCGGCGGCCTGGTCGGACTGGGCTTCAGCGCATTCGAGAGCGCCGGCTACGCCACGGCCAGCGCCATCAACTCATGGGGCAGCAGCCACGCCATCATCGAGATGGTGGTGGCCCGGGCCCTGGCCGCCCCCTTCACCCACGGCCTGTGGACCGCGGTGGCGGGGGCGGCTCTGTTCGCTTCGAGCCGCCACGGCCGGTTCCGGGCGACCCCCGCGGCCCTGGCCGCCCTGACCGGCGTCACCGCCCTGCACGCCTGGTGGGACCTGGCACCGAACGTGGCCGCCAGGCTGGGGGGAGGGGACATGACGGTCTACCTGGCCCTGGCCCTCCTCTCGGTGCCTCCGCTCTACGCCGCCTACCGGATCGAGCGGCATCGCTCAGGGGCCGACGACGACGAGATCGTCGACCCGGACGGGGAGCTTCACCGCTCGGCGGTGTAGAGGCCCGGCTCAGGTGAGCCGGGGCCAGCCGTGGCGGGCGTGGCGCCGGTCCCGCAACTGGTCGGCGTGACGGTAGAAGTTGCGCAACAGGCGGTTGGTGGGGTGCCTGCTCAGCGCCGGGTGGGAATGGGTAGGGGCCCGCTCGGCCCACAGAGCCATGTGGGCGGCCAGGACCCCGGGGTCGGGGTTGGGCCACTCGGGCAGCAGGTAGGGGCTGATCAGGCCGGTACCGCCCGACTTCCATGACCGGGCCCTCAACTGCTCGACGACGGCCGACACGTCATCGGTCTCGTGGGTCTCGTGGGCCCGGAAGCTGGTGATGAGGCCGTCGATGATGCGACCGGCGTCCTCGGCCCTGGTCTCGAACAACTCCGACGGCGAGGCGCTCCCGACCAGCCGGTCCCAGTCCTCCAGCAGCCGGGACCGCTCCTGGCAGCCGCGCTGGAGGACCGAGGCGGCGGGACGACCCTCGGGTAGCGCCGCCAGCAACGGGCACAGCGTGCCACCCACGATCGAGTCGTGCACCGCCACCGCGGCAGCCAGCCGGTAGGCGGCGGCGGCCCGCCTCGGACCGTCGGGCCCGGCGTCGGCCAGCTCGTCGATGATCGCCTCGACGCTCCGGTCGTACCCGGCGAGCAGATCGGGGATCGACGGCGGACGACGGTCGAAGCTCCGGCCGGGCCTGACCGACTGGGGCTGCCGGCGGCCCGGAACCGGCCACCCGTGGTGGGAGTCGTTCCAGTCGTGCATCCGGTCCACGCTCCGGTACAGCGCCCGCAGCGCCCTCGATGTCGGGTACCGGACGGTCAGCCGGTGGGCCCGGCCCGGGGCCCTGGTCTCCTCTATGGCCATCCGGGCGGCCACGACTCCGGGCGCGACGCTCCCCGACGCCGACTCCAGCAGCTCCCCCACCCTGACCGTCTCGTCCTCGACGTGCCGGTCGAAGCTCTGCTGCAGGTCGACCAGGATGGACTCGATCTCCGCTCCGAACACCGGGTACACGTTGTGGGCCTCGGTGCCCTGGCTGAGCGACTGGAACCGGCCCAGCAGCGTCTCACGCTCCTCGCAACCGCGGCGCAACCGCAGGGCCACCGCGGGACCGCCCGGCAGATCGTGCAGCAGCGGGCATAGGGTGGAGCCGACCACGGAGTCGTGGGCCGCCAGCAGCCGGCCCAGCACGTGCATCTCCCGTACCCGGCTGGTGCCGTTGGTGGTGGCGGTCACGGCGCGGAAGGCGTCGGCCACCCTGGTGTCGTGCTGGGCCAGGATCTCCCGCAGCGATGCTCCGGCCGCCTTCGGGGTCTCGGTGTCCGCCACGGTCCGCTCCTCTCCTCGGAAGGTTCCGGGATGGAGCGTGCCGGACCGGATGGGTCCCCAGGCAGGGTAGAAGGTCACCCGGCGCGGGGGCCGGCCGGCTACCCCTGAACGCGGGTGGCGACGAAGACGGGGATCCGGCGGGAGGTCTTCTCCTGGTACTCCGCGTAGGGCGGGTAGGCGGCGACCGCCCGGTCCCACCACTCCTGCCTCTCGGTCCCGTCCACCTCGCGCACCGTCACGTCGAACGGCTCCGGGCCGTCCTGGATGGCCACCTCATCGGGATGCGCCTTGAGGTTGTGGTACCACCGCGGATGCTCGGGGGCGCCACCCTGGGACGCCACCAGGGCGTAGCGGCCCCCGTGCTCCACCCGCATCAGCGCCATCTTGCGGACCTTGCCGGACCGGGCCCCGCGGGTGGTCACGATGACCACGGGCAGGCCGGTGTCGAGCAGCGTGTTGGCCTCCCGGCCGCCGGAGCGCTCGTAGGCCTCGACCTGATCACGCACCCACTTGGCCGAACTCGGCTCGTATTCACCAGTGACAGGCATGGCCCGATGCTACGGCCGGCTAGCCGAGGTGCTCGACGCCCAGCTCGCCGGCCGCCTGCTGGGCCCGCAGGACCTTCTTGTCGAACTTGCCGACCGAGGTCTTGGGCACCGAGTCCACGAACGACCAGCGCTCCGGGATCCACCACTTGGCGACCCGGCCCTCCAGGAACGACCGCAGCTCCTCGGCGCGGACCTGCTCACCGTCTTTCACCACGACGACGGCGAGGGGCCGCTCGCCCCATTTCTCGTCGCCCACGCCGACCACGGCCGCCTCGGCGACGGCCGGGTGGGCCATGATGGCGTCCTCGAGCTCCAGCGACGAGATCCACTCACCGCCCGATTTGATGACGTCTTTCAGCCGGTCGGTGATCTGCAGGAAGCCGTAGTCGTCGAGGCACCCGATATCGCCGGTGCGGAGCCACCCGTCGTGGAATTTGTCCGGAGCCGGATCCATGAAGTAGCCGCCGGTGATCCACGGACCGCGGACCTCCACCTCGCCGGTGGTCTGGCCGTCCCACGGCGCCTCGCTGCCGTCGGAGGTGACGATGCGGATCTCCACCCCGGGCAGCACCCGGCCGGTG
>JAKAXN010000188.1 GCA_021816565.1 Actinomycetes bacterium | reverse complement strand
TTCAACGTCATCACCGGGGTGTACCAGCCGACCGAGGGCGCCGTACGCTTCGCCGGGCGGGTGGTCAACGGGCTCAAGCCCCACCGGATCACCCAGCTGGGCCTGGCCCGGACCTTCCAGAACATCCGGCTGTTCCCGGAGATGTCGGCCCTGGAGAACGTGATGGTCGGAGCCGACGCCCAGCACCGCACCGGGATACCCGGGGCGGTGCTGGGCCTGCCCCGCCACCGCCGGGAGCAGCGGGAGGGGCAGGCGCTGGCCCGGGAGCTGCTGGCCTTCACCGGCATCGCCGAGGTGGAATCGGAGGCGGCCCGCAACCTGGCCTACGGCGGGCAGCGCCGCCTGGAGATCGCCCGGGCCCTGGCCACCAGGCCGAAGCTGCTGCTGCTCGACGAGCCGGCCGCCGGCATGAACCCGGCGGAGAAGAACGGCCTGGCCGCGCTCATCCGGGCCATCCGGGACCGGGGGGTCACGGTGCTGCTGATCGAGCACGACATGGGCCTGGTCATGTCGATCTGCGATCGCATCGCGGTGCTGGACTTCGGTAAGAAGATCGCCGAGGGGTCCCCCGAGGAGGTCCGGGAGTCGCCGGCGGTCATCGAGGCGTACCTGGGCCGGCCCGACGCAGACGACGACAGCCCGCTCGACGCCCTGGCGGCGAGCGCCGACCAGGAGGCCGGCGATGCTCCTTGAGATAGAGGACATGCACGTCTTCTACGGACAGGTTGAGGCCCTGAAGGGGGTGTCCCTGCAGGTCGACAAGGGCGAGATCGTCGCCCTGATCGGGGCCAACGGGGCGGGCAAGACCACCACCTTGAAGACCATCTCCGGTCTGCGCCCGGTGCGCCACGGCAAGCTGGTCCTCGACGGCCGCGACATCACCCACATGGCCGGCCACCGCCGGGTCCGCCTGGGTCTGTGCCAGGCCCCGGAGGGGCGGGGGATCTTCCCCGGCATGACCGTGGTGGAGAACCTCGAGATGGGCGCCTATGACCGGCGGGGGCCGCTGCAGGAGGATTTCGACCGGGTCTTCGCCCTGTTCCCCCGCCTGGCCGAGCGCCGCACCCAGTACGGCGGCACCCTCTCGGGCGGCGAGCAGCAGATGCTGGCCATCGGCCGGGCGCTGATGGCCCGGCCCCAGGTGCTGCTCCTCGACGAACCGTCCATGGGCCTGGCCCCGAAGCTGGTCAGCCAGATCTTCAGCATCATCAAAGAGATCAACCAGCAGGGGACCACGGTGCTGCTGGTGGAGCAGAACGCGGTGCAGGCCCTGTCCCTGGCCCACCGGGCCTACGTGCTGGAGCTGGGCCGGGTCACCCGCTCGGCGCCGGCCCGGGACCTGCTCGCGGACGAGTCCATCCGGGCCGCCTACCTGGGCGGTTCGTAGGCCCCGTCAGGCGTTGCGGCGGCCAGTCTGAGCAGGGCGTTGACCGCCGCGGCGGCCACCGGGCTGCCGCCCCGACGCCCGGCGTTGGTGACGGCCAGGTCCCGGAGGGGGGAATCCCACAGGGCCTTTTTGGACTCCGCGGCGTCGACGTAGCCGACCGGGAGCCCCACCACCCCGGCCGGGTCCAGCCGACCCTCCCGGTGCAGCCGGAGGAGGCGGCGCAGCGCGGTGGGGGCGTTGCCGATCACCCACAGCGCCCCCTCGGGGTGCTCGGACGCCGCCAGCTCCAGCGCCGCCTCCGAGCGGGTGGCCCGCCCCTCGGCCGGGCCCACCCGGTCCAGGTAGCACCGGGCCCGGGCCCCGGATATGCCGGCGACCACCATGCGGGCGTCACACACGACGGGGGCCCCGGACCGCAGGGCGGCCACCATGGCGGGCACCGCCCGGTCCCCGACGAGCGCGCTGTCGGCGAAGGACTCGTCGGCGGTGGCGTGGATCATGCGGGCCACGACCTCGCGGGCCCCGGTCGGCCACCGGCTCAGGTCCACCCGGGAGCTCATGATGGCGTAGGACTCGACCTCGATGGGGTGGACCGCCCGGCCGGGTCGGTCCGCTGCGGTCAAGGCCGCCCCGCCGGCCGGGGCAGGAGGCCCTCGATGGCGTCGCGGGGGCACACCTCTATGCAGGCCAGGCAGTCGGTGCAGCGCCGGTCGTCCACCACCGGCCGGCCCGGCCCGGGAGCCAGGGCCGAGGTCGGGCAGGTGATGAGGCAGGCCCCACACGCTGTACAGAGATCGGACACCGCGACGGTCACGGCAGGTACCCCCGGGGTGTGACCATGCGGCCGCCGGACCACGCCGTCTGGGAGGAGCCGACCACGACCAGTGACAGCATGCCCACCGCGGAGGTGTCGAGCCCGGCCAGGGTGGTGCGTATCACCGACTGGCCCGGCCGCCCGATGTCGGTGAGTACGGCGGCCGGCGTGGTGGGCGGCCGGTGGGCGGACAGGATGGCGACGGCCCGGTCCAGCTGGGTGGTGCGCTTCTGCGACCTGGGGTTGTAGAACGATACGACGAAGTCGCCTTCGGCCACCGCCCGCACCCGCCGCTCTATGACCTCCCACGGCGTCAGCAGGTCCGACAGCGACACCGATGCATGGTCGTGGCCGAGGGGGGCGCCCAGGACCGCCGCGCCGGCCAGGGCGGCGGTGACACCGGGGACCACCGAGATCGGCGGGTCCCCGGCGTCGGGGGCCAGCTCGCAGACCAGCGAGGCCATGGCGTACACCCCCGGGTCGCCGGAGCAGACCAGGGCCACCCGGGCCCCGGCGGCGGCCCTCTGAAGGGCCAGGCGGGACCGCTCGGTCTCGGCCCCGATGGGGGAGCGGATCACCTCCTGGGCCGGGTGGAGCAGATCGGCCGCCTGCTCCACGTACGGGCCGTAGCCCACGACCACCTCGGCGTGGCGGACCGCGGCGGCCGCCTCGGGCGTGCGCCGCCCGGCATGGCCGGGGCCCAGGCCGACCACGGCCAGGTGACCGGCCGGTTGCCGGCGCCGGCTGACCGCCACGGTGGAGTCCCCGGTGTCGCTGACGGCCTTGGCCGCCAGGAGGACCGAGCCGGGTCCGCCGCCCAGCAGGGCCGCCGCCTCGGCGACCGACGGCGTCCCGACGGCGCGGGCCACAGCCGGGCTGGGGTTAGGCACGTCCACGCCGGCCAGGGACCGGGCGGCGAAGATGGACAGCGGGACGTCCAGGGAGCGGGCCAGAGCCACGATGGCCGGCTCGGCGGCCTTGAGGTCGACGGTGGCCACCGCCGCCACGCACGAGCGGTGCCGCCCGGCCCGGGCCAGCGCCGCGTCCACGGCCCGGGCCAGGCCGGCGGGGTCGGCCCCCCGGCTCGACCCGACCCCGAGGACCACCGAGCGGGGCCGGAGCAGGACCTCCCCGGGACCGGGCCGGCGGTCCGAGTCGGTGACGGTCACCACCCCCCCGGTCGGCACGTCGGCCCCGTCGGAGGGCAGGGGCGGCAGCGGCCAGGACTCCAGGCCTGCGTCACGCTCCACCCGGGGGGGCTGCCCGTCGAGCCAGAGGCGCGTCACCCCGGCCACGTCGCCTTCGGCGCTCCAGCCGGGGATGTGGTCCAGCCCGGGCAGGCCGGCCAGGTCGGTGGCGGTGGAGATGACCGGGGTGGCCCCGAGCAGGGCGGCCACCTCGGCGGCCAGGCGGTTGCCCCCGCCGGCGTGGCCACCGGCCAGGACGACGGCGTGGCGTCCGGCGTCGTCCACGCTCACCACCGCCGGGTCGGCCCGCTTGTCGGTCAGGTGGGGGGCCACGGCCCGCACCGCCACCCCGGTGGCGGCGACGACGACCAGCCCGTCGGCGGACGCCCACTCGGCGGCCACGCCGTCGATCACCGGACCCCGGTGGTGCTCGTAGGGCAGCTTGCGGGCCAGCGCCGCACCCGCGGCGGTGACGCTGAAAGTGACGATCCTCACGGGCGGGACCCCCAGCACACGAACACCGGGTTCTCGGCGGCCAGGCGCACCCCGGTGCCGGGACCGATCGGGACCGCCCGGTTGACGCTGATCTGCACCATCGAGCCGAGCGTGGTCGCGGCGGCCGAGGCCCGCTCCGGGGAGGCGTAGGTCGCCACCACCGTTCCGCCCGGTCGCAGCCGGGACCAGACGGCGTCGAGCACGGCGATGCCGCCGCCGCCGACGAAGGCCCGGTCGGGGTCCGGCAGGTCGCCGAGTGCGGCCGGGGCCTCGCCGACCACCACCTGCACCGCGCTGGCGGCCACGTTGCGGCGGACGCGGTCGGCTTCGGCCGGGGCCCTCTCGACGGCGAAGATGCGCAGCCCCGGGGCCAGGCGGGCCGCTTCGGCCGACACCGACCCGGAGCCGGCGCCGACGTCCCACATCACCCCGGCGGCCGGCAGGGCCAGCTTGCCGAGGGCCACGGCCCGCACCTCGGCCTTGGTGATCATCCCGTCGCGGTGCTCGTAGTCCCCGTCGGGCCGGCCCCAGGCCAGCCCCGGGCCCGGGTCGGGGGCCGGGGCGAGGAAGACCACCACCGACAGGGGGTCGAACGGGCCGGCGGCCAGGGCCGGGATGTCACCGGTCCACACCGCCTCGTCGGGCTGGCCCAGCCGGGAGCACACCGCCACCTCCCGTCCGGCGCCACCCTCGTCCAGCAGCGCCCGGCCCAGTGCCTCCGGCGGGGTGTCGGGGGAGCACAGCACCGCCACCTTGGGGTGGCGCAGTACCGCCTGCACGGCTCCCTCCGGTCGTCGACCGTGGGCCGAAACCACCGTGGCGTCATCCCAGTGGCGGCCCAGGCGGGCGAACGCCAGCGCCACCGAGGACGGCACCGGGTGGACCTCCAGGGCCTGTGCCCCGAGACGGGCGGAGGCCAGCCGGACCAGACCGAAGAACCCCGGGTCGCCCGAGACCAGGATGCACACCCGTTCGCCGGCTCCCCGCCACGTGCCGATCCGGTCCATCAGGGTGGCCAGGTCGGAGCCGAGTTCGACCGCCGCCGCTCCCGCCGGCAGGGCGACCGAGTCGAGGTGGCGCCGGGCCCCGACCACGACGGTGGCGCCTCTCAGCGCCTCTTCGGCGCCCGGGCCGAAGCTGTGGCCCCCGTGCAGCCCGACCAGCGCCACCCGGGCCGGTTCACCCACGGGCCAGGACCTCGGCGCCCTCGAAGTCCACCATGACCACGTCCACGTCCAGCACCCCCTCCACGAACGCCCGGCACGACACCGTGGCCCGCCGGCACAGCTCGGCCAGCGGTTCGTGGCACTGGGACTCCATGCACGCCTCGGCGAAGTGGCGGGCGGTGGCGGTGGCGGTGGCCGAGCGCACCACTTCCTCGGGGGCCCCGGTCTGCACGGCCACCTCCCGGAGCAGCTCCACGTCGATCTTCGACCGGCGGTAGTGGGTCATCAGGACCCCGGCCGCCAGCTTGGCGATCTTCCCGGCCATCCCCACGAAGGTCACCCGGCGGACCCCGGCGGCCGCGGCCCGCCGGAGGGCTATGCCGGTGAAGTCGCCGACCTCGACGAAGCACACCGGTGCCAGACCGGGCAGCAGCCGCTGGGCGGCCGCGTCGGTCCGTCCCCCGGTCGAGAGCACGACGTGGTCCTGCCCCTGGGCGGCTGCCACGTCCACCTGCTGGGCCACGCTGGCCCGCCACGAAGCCGTGGAGAAGGGGCGGACTATGCCGGTCGTGCCGAGAATGGATATCCCGCCGAGGATCCCCAGTCTGGCGTTGGAGGTCTTGGCCGCCATGGCCTCCCCGCCCGGCACCGAGATGGTGAGCAGCACCGGGCGGTCGGTGATCTCTCCCACCGCGGCCCGGATCATGCGGGCCGGCACCGGGTTGATGGCCGGGGCGCCGACCGGCAGGCCCAGTCCGGGCAGCGTGATGGTGCCGACGCCCGGACCGGCGACCAGCGCCACCTCCCCGGGGGCCCCCTCGGTGAAGGTGGCAGTCACAGTGACGTGAGCTCCGTTGGTGACGTCGGGATCGTCTCCGGCGTCTTTGACGACAGCCGCCGACGCGGGGTCGCCGGGGACCACGTCGGTGACCGCGAAGGTCACCCTTTGTCCCCCCGGCAGCCCGATCTCGACCCGTCCTGGTATCTCACCGGCCACCAGGCCGGTGACCGCCGCCTTGGCCGCCGCCGACGCGCAGGACCCGGTGGTCCAGCCCGTCCGCAGGCCCTTGGCGCCGGCCACCTCCGGGGCCAGCGGGGGCTCGTGGGGGGTGGAGGTCATCTCCGCCGGGCCGACGGGCGGCCGGCGGTGCTGCCCGCCTCGGACCTCAGCCGGTAGGTGGTGGTGTAGCCCGGGGCGTAGAGATGCGACCGGCGGGCCACGGGCCCGTCGGCCAGGGCGTCGCCCACCAGCACCAGCACGGTCAGCGTGGCGCCGCTGTCCCTGATGGCGCCGGCCAGGCCCCCCACGGTGGTGCGGATCACCTGCTCGTCGGGCCAGGTCGCCCTGACCACGACCGCTGCCGGAGTGTCGGGGCGGTAACCGGAGCCGGCCACCAGCAGCTCCGCCTGCAGCTCGTCGGGACGGGCCGCGGAGAGGAACACGGCCATGGTCGCCCCCGCGGGAGCGAACGCCCCGGGTCCCTCCGACGCGGGCATCGAGTCGCGGGTCCGCCCGGCCAGCCGGGTCAGCACCACGCTCTGGGACACGCCCGGCTGGGTCAGCTCCCGGCCCAGGATGGCCGACGCCGCGGCGACCGAGGTGACACCGGGGACCATCTCCCACGACCTGCCGTTGTCCAGGCACCAGTCGATCTGCTCGCCGATGGCCCCGTAGATGGCGGGGTCGCCGCTGTGCAGCCGGACGATGGGCGTGCCCTCCGGGCGGCCGGCGTAGACCGCCAGCACATCCTCGAGGGTCATGGTGGCCGAGTCGTGCAGTTCCACCCCGGCCCGGCAGTGGCCGAGAAGGGCCTCGGGCACCAGCGACGACGCCCAGATGACCACCTCGGCCCGGGCCAGCCGCTGCGCCCCCCGCAGCGTGATCAGGTCGGCTGCCCCCGGGCCGGCTCCCACGAACGAGATCATCGGCCGGCCGGCACTATGACGGTGGCCAGGTACGACGCCGGGCCCCCGGCGGCCATCTCCTCCAGCCCGCCGATGCGCTCGCCGGGCATCCCGAGCAGCTCGCCCACCACGGCGTCGGCGGACCGGCCGCAGCGCCCGGCCGCGGCGGCCAGGTCGGGGAGCCGCCGGCCTCCCTTGTAGAGCACGACCGTCGAGTCCGGGTCGGCCAGATCGGAGCCGAGGTCCTCGCCGTCGAGGGCGGTGCGGATGGTCAGCCGGGTGCGTTCGTCGGCGACCACCGTGCCGGTCCGGGCGGCCAGGGCCTGGAAGGCCATCACCCCGGGCACCTGGGTGACCACCGTGGCCGGCCGGCGCCGTAGCACCGCGGCAGCCACTGCGGAGAACGTGGAGTACACCAGCGGATCCCCGAGGGTGATCCACGCCACCTCCTCACCGGACTCCAGGCGGGCGGTGACCGCGGCGGCGGCGGCCTCCACGGAGCGGTCCCGGGCCGAGCGGGATGGGGCCATCTCGAACGGGACCCGCTCCACCACCAGCCCCGGTACCGCCTGGCGGACGATGGCCTCGGCCCGGCCCACGGCGTCGACCGCGGTGCTGGGAGCCAGGCAGCGGTCCGCCCGGCGCAGCGCCCCCACCGCCCGCACGGTGATCAGATCGGCCTCGCCGGGGCCCACTCCCACGCCCACCAACCGTCCCGGCACCGGCCGGTCCGGGACGGGGGCGTCGGGCCGGTACGGGGCCGCCAGCGCGCTCTCCAACGCCGCTCGGATCACCTCCGCCTCCGAGCACCCCGACTCGGTGGCCCGGGCCGCCACCGCCGCCTTCAGACGGTCGGTGAGGTACAGGCTGCTCTTGTGCACGGCCCGACTCTAGGCCCCGGGTAGGGCACCACGTAGGGCACAGCGGCGGACGAAGTGCTCCACGGCCGAGGGGTCGCCGCCCGGATGGTGGTGCAGGTAGGTGGCCAGCAGGTCCGGGGTGGCCCAGCCCTCCCGGCGCCGGCCGAACCGGCTGACCAGGGTCAGGGCGTCGCCGGGGGGATCCACCCGGGAGTAGTGGAACTCGTGGCCCCGCACCGAGGTGCCGGCCGGCCCCAGGGGGGTGGCGGTGCCCATGGTGGCGGTGCGGTAGCCCAGGGTCAGCTGCCCGGTCATCTCCGAGCGGGCCGGCACCACCCCGGCCAGCCGGTGGCCGTCCAGGTCCCCGGTGAGCAGGAGCAGCCCCCCGCACTCGGCCCAGGTCGGGAGGCCCCGGCCCACCCGGGCGGCCAGGTCGGACAGCAGCGGCCGGTTGGCCGCCAGCTCGGCGGCGTGCACCTCCGGGAACCCGCCGCCGATGATCAGACCGTCGATGTCGCCGGGGAGGCGTTCCTCGGCCAGCGGGTCGAAAGGCACCACGGTGGCCCCGGCTGCCTCCAGCGCCTCCAGCGTGTCGGTGTAGGTGAAGGTGAACGCCCGCCCGGCGGCGACCGCGATCCGGGC
>JAKAXN010000187.1 GCA_021816565.1 Actinomycetes bacterium | reverse complement strand
GCCCGGTCCATGGCCCCGTGGACCAGGACGATCAGCCGGCCCCCGGCCGGGCCGTCCTCCAGCGGCTCCCGCCGCACGATCCGCAGTCCGTCGTCGGAGCTCATCTGCGGCAAGGTACCCGAGCGGGGGCCCGGGGGCGCCGCGGCGGGGCCGGGGGGAGGAGTGCCGGCGGCCTCCTATGCTGCGGCCATGAGGCTCGACGAGGTGGAGGCCAGGGTTGTCGGCAGCCTGGTGGAGAAGCAGCTGACCACCCCGCAGCAGTACCCGCTCACGCTCAACAGCCTGACCCTGGCATGCAACCAGTCCTCCAACCGGGACCCGGTCGTCTCGTTCTCCGAGTCCCGGGTGCAGGCCGCCCTCGACTCGCTCAAGCAGCGTGGCCTGGTGCGCTTCGTCCTGCCGTCCCACGGCCGGTCCGTCGTCCGCTACCGCCACGTTCTGGACGAGAAGCTGGCCCTCGACGCCCGCCAGCTGTCGCTGGTGGCCGTGCTGTTGCTGCGGGGGGCGCAGACGGTGGGGGAGCTGCGCTCGCGCACCGAGCGCATGGCCCGCTTCGAGAGCACCGCAGAGGTGGAGTCGGACCTGGACGGTCTGGCCCGGTGGGACGATCCCCTCGTGGCCCGTCTGCCCAGGCAGCCGGGGCAGAAGGAGGAGCGCTGGACCCAGCTCCTGACGCCGGCGGCCGGGGACGGGTCCGCCCTCGGCCGGACGGAGGGATCTGCCCTCGAGCAGTCGGAGCGGGGCGGTGGGTCGCCCGCCGGGAACTCCGCCGTGGCGCCCGCTCGAGCCGGCTCCGACGACCGGACAGCCTCGGCGGACGGGGCCGGCAGGGAGTTGGCGGAGCTGAAGGAGACGCTCGCCGCTCTCCGGGCGGAGGTGGAGATGCTCCGCGAGGAGGTGCTCAGCCTGCGCATCGAGCTGGCCGACGCCACCGGCGGGGACTGACCCGGCGGCTACCCTCTGACCAGTGGCTTGTACCTGATCCGGTGCGGCTGGTCGGCGTCTCCTCCGAGGCGCTTCTTGCGGTCGGCCTCGTAGTCGGAGAAGTTCCCCTCCCACCAGCGGACCACCGAGTCGCCCTCGAAGGCCATGACGTGGGTGGCCACCCGGTCCAGGAACCACCGGTCGTGGCTGATGACCACGGCGCAGCCGGGGAACGCCAGGAGAGCCTCCTCCAGGGCCCGCAGGGTGTCCACGTCCAGGTCGTTGGTGGGCTCGTCGAGCAGCAGCACGTTGCCGCCCGAGCGCAGCGTCTTGGCCAGGTGTACCCGGTTGCGCTCGCCGCCGGAGAGGTTGCCGACCTTCTTCTGCTGGTCGCTGCCCTTGAACCCGAACCCGGCCACGTAGGCCCGGCCGTGCAGCTCCCGGTTGCCCACTAAGAGGCGGTCCTGGCCGTCGGCCACCTCCTCGAAGACCGTCTTGTCGGGGTCGAGCGTGGCCCGGGACTGGTCCACGTAGGCCAGGTCCACCGTGTCGCCCACCCGCAGCGTTCCCCCGTCGGGGCTCTCCGACCCGGTGATCATGCGGAACAGGGTGGTCTTGCCGGCGCCGTTGGGCCCGATGATCCCGACTATGCCGCCGGGCGGCAGGGAGAACGTGAGGTCCTCGAACAGCAGCCGGTCCCCGAATCCCTTGGTCACCCCGGCGGCTTCGACCACCACGTCACCGAGGCGCGGCCCCGGCGGGATGGCGATCTCCAGCTTCTCGCCGCCGCGTTCGGCCGCGGCTGCTTCGGCGGACGCGACCAGGTCGTTGTACGCGCTGATGCGGGCCTTGCTCTTCGACTGGCGGGCCCGGGGGGACATCCGGATCCACTCGAGCTCCCGCTCCAGGGTCTGTTGGCGGGCCCGGTCGGCCTTCTCCTCGCCGGCCAGGCGGGCCTGCTTCTGGTCCAGCCACGACGAGTAGTTGCCCTCCCAGGGGATGCCGAAGCCCCGGTCCAGCTCCAGGATCCAGCCGGCCACGTTGTCGAGGAAGTAGCGGTCGTGGGTGACCGCCACCACGGTGCCGGGGTAGTCCTGGAGGGTCCGCTCCAGCCAGGCCACCGACTCGGCGTCGAGGTGGTTGGTGGGCTCGTCCAGGAGCAGCAGGTCCGGTGACGACAGGAGCAACCGGCACAGGGCCACCCGGCGCCGCTCGCCGCCGGAGAGGGTGTCGACCGACGCGTCCCCCGGCGGTAGGCGCAGCGCGTCCATGGCGATCTCCAGCCGGCGGTCCAGCTCCCAGGCCCCGGCCGCGTCGATCTTGTCCTGCAGATCGGCCTGCTCGGCGAGGAGCTTGTCGAAGTCGGCATCGGGCTCCCCCATGGCCGAGCACACCTCGTCGTAGCGGGCCAGGAGCGCCTTGAGCCCCGCGACCCCGTCGGCCACGTTGCCGGCCACGTCCTTGGCCGGGTCCAGCTCCGGCTCCTGGGCCAGGTAGCCGACGGTGAAACCGGGGGTCAGCCGGGCCTCGCCGGTGTAATCGTCGTCGACGCCGGCCATGATCTTCAGCAGCGACGACTTGCCCGAGCCGTTCGAGCCGATGACCCCGATCTTGGCGCCGGGATAGAACGACAGGTTGATGCCGCGCAGGACTTCCCGGTCGGGCGGGTAGAAGCGTCGCAGGTCGCGCATGGTGAAGATGAACTGGGCGGGCATGCCGACCAGTCTGCCCGAGGGGTGCCCGCCGGGCCGAGTCGGCGGTGCGGGCCGACCCGGGCTCGCCGAGGCGGTCAATGGACGTACCCTGGCTCTCGGTATGAGCGATCTTTCCGGAGGATCCGCCAGCTTCGGTCCCAACGCCTGGCTGGTGGACGACATGTACGAGCAGTACCGCCAGGACCCGGCTTCGGTGAGCGAGAGCTGGCGCGAGTTCTTCGAGAACTACCGCCCGGGCGGGGCCAACCTGGCCCGCCCGTCCACGCCGGAGGTGAAGCCGGAGGCCGAGGAGGAGACCGGGTCGTCGCTGGCGGTGGCTGTCGATACCACCGCCGGGGCGGCGGCCCGGCCCGGGCCGACCGCCGGACCCCCTGTGGCCGCCCCCTCCCGGGCCGGGACCGGCAACGGGACGGCCACAGGGGCGCCGGCGGCGGCCACCGGCCCGGGCGACGGGGCCACCCCGGTGAGCCCGCCGACCCCGCTGCGGGGCGCCGCGGCCCGGGTCGTGGCCAACATGACGGCCAGCCTGGGCGTGCCGACCGCCACCAGCTTCCGGGTCATCCCGGCCCGGCTGCTGGAGGTCAACCGGCGGATCCTCAACAACCAGCTCTCGCGTACCGGAGCAGCCGGCAAGGTGAGCTTCACCCACATCATCGGATTCGCCGTGGTGGAGGCCCTCAAGTCGGTCCCGGCCCTCAACGCCAGCTTCGTGGAGCCCGAGGCCGGCGACGGCGCCAAGGGCGCTCCGGCGGTGAGGCGCCACGAGCACCTCGGCCTCGGCATCGCCGTCGACGTGGAGAAGTCCGACGGCACCCGCAACCTGATGGTCCCGGTGATCAAAGACGCCGACGCCATGGACTTCCGGGCCTTCTGGTCCGCCTACGAGGAGCTCATCCGCAAGGTCCGCACGGCCAAGATCGGCGCCGACGACCTCTCCGGCGCCACCGTCAGCCTGACCAACCCCGGGACCATCGGCACCGTGCAGTCGGTGCCGCGCCTCATGCCCGGCCAGGGCGCCATCATCGGCGTCGGCACCATCGACTACCCGGCCGAGTGGCAGGCCGCCGACCCGAGGGTGCTGGCCGAGCTGGGGGTCTCCAAGGTCGTGACCATCACCAGCACCTACGACCACCGGATCATCCAGGGCGCCGAGTCCGGGCTGTTCCTGCAGAAGGTCCACCGGCTGCTCACGGGTGAGGATTCCTTCTACCACAACGTCTTCAAGGCCATGGGCGTCCCCTACGAGCCGGTGCCCTACCACCGCGACGTCAACGACCTGGCCGAGACGGCCGAGCTCCAGGTGCGAAAGCAGATGGAGGTCGACAACCTCATAAACATGTACCGGGTGCGGGGCCATCTCATCGCCCACCTGGATCCGCTGGACTGGAAAGACCCCCACATGCACCCGGAGCTCGATCCGACGACCCACGGGCTGTCGGTGTGGGACCTGGAGCGGGAATTCCTGACCAACGGGCTCGCCGGCTCCGAGCGGATGAAGCTGGGCGACATCCTGGGCGTGCTGCGCGACGCCTACTGCCGGACCGTGGGCGTGGAGTACATGCACATCCAGGAGCCGGACCAGAAGCGGTGGATCCAGGAGCAGGTGGAGGGCGTGCCCACCACGCTGCCGGCGGAGGAGCAGCGCTGGGTTCTGGACCGCCTGAACGCCGCGGAGGCCCTTGAGCAGTTCCTGAACACCAAGTTCATCGGGCAGAAGCGCTTCGGCCTCGAGGGCGGCGAGGCGGCCATCCCCCTGATCGACGCCATCATCGACCAGGCGGCGGTGGACGGCCTGCAGCACGTGGTGATCGGCATGGCCCACCGGGGCCGGCTCAACGTCCTGATCAACATCGTGGGCAAGAGCTACGGGGAGCTGTTCGAGGAGTTCGAGGGCAACATCGACCCCGGCACCGTCCAGGGCTCGGGCGACGTCAAGTACCACAAGGGCTTCCGGGGCAAGTTCACCGGCCGCTCCGCCCGGCCCATCGACGTGCTCCTGTCATCCAACCCGTCACATCTCGAGGCGGTCGACCCGGTCGTGGAGGGCATGGCGCGGGCCCTGCAGGACACCGCGGCGCGCGACGGGGACGCCGACAGAGGAGCCCATCCGGCGCTGCCTCTGCTCATCCACGGCGACGCCGCCTTCGCCGGCCAGGGAGTGGTGGCCGAGACGCTCAACATGTCGGCCCTGCCCGGCTACGAGACCGGAGGCACCGTCCACCTGGTCATCAACAACCAGCTGGGCTTCACCACCAACCCCGAATCGGCCCGCTCCTCGGTGTATGCCACCGACGTGGCCAAGATGGTCCAGGCGCCGATCTTCCATGTGAACGGCGACGACCCGGAGGCGTGCGTGCGGGTGGGCCGGCTGGCCTTCGCGTTCCGCCAGCGGTTCAACAAGGACGTCGTCATCGACATGGTCTGCTACCGCCGCTTCGGCCACAACGAGCAGGACGACCCGTCGCTCACGCAGCCGCTGCTGTACCAGCTGATCAAGGAGCACCGCAGCGTCCGCAAGCTCTACACCGAGTCGCTGGTGCGGCGCGGCGACATCGACCTGGACCAGGCCGAGGCGGCGCTGAAGGACTTCTCGGCCCGCCTGCAGGCCGCCCTGGACGAGACCCGGGCGGCGGCACCGCCCCGGCCCACGTCGCTACCGCCCGCCCCCGGCCCGGTGCCGGTGCTGCCGCCCATCGAAACCGGCGTGGCCCGGGACCAGCTGGAGAAGGTCGTCGGGGCCCTCGGGTCCTTCCCGGAGGGCTTCACCGTCCACCCCAAGCTGATCCGGGTGTTCGACGCCCGGTCGAAGCTGTGGCAGTCCGGTGAGGCCGACTGGGCCATGGGTGAAGCCCTGGCCTACGGCACCCTGCTGCTCGAGGGTCACGACGTGCGCCTGAGTGGCCAGGACACCCGCCGGGGCACCTTCGGGCACCGCAACGCCGCCGTGGTGGACTACACCACGGGCGCCGACTACATCCCGCTGGCCCAGCTCGGCCCCGGCCGGTTCTACATCTACGACTCGCTTCTGTCGGAGTACGCCGCGCTCGGCTTCGAGTACGGCTACTCGCAGATATCGCGCGACGCCTTCGTCGGGTGGGAGGCCCAGTTCGGCGACTTCGTCAACGGGGCCCAGATCATCATCGACCAGTTCCTCGCCGCCGCGGAGATCAAGTGGGGCCAGACCTCGGGGCTGACGCTGCTGCTCCCGCACGGCTACGAGGGCCAGGGGGCCGAGCACTCCTCGGCCCGGATGGAGCGCTTCTTGGACCTGTGTGCCGAGGACAACATCCAGGTCGCCGACGTCACCACCGCCTCCCAGCTGTTCCACCTGCTGCGCCGCCAGGTGCTGCGGGGCACCCGCAAGCCGCTGGTGCTCTTCACCCCCAAGCGGTACCTGAGGGGCCGGGAGGCCTACAGCCCGGTGTCGGAGTTCACCTCCGGCCACTTCCGGGAGGTGCTCGACGACCCGGGCGTCACCGACCGCGATGCGGTCAGGCGGGTCATCCTGGCCACCGGCAAGGTCGGCCTCGACGTCCTCAACGCCCGGACCAAGGCCGGGCGCAGCGACGTGGCCGTGGTGCGGGTGGAGCAGCTGCACCCGTGGCCGGAGGAGCAGATCCTGAGCGCAGTGGCCGGCTACGAGCGGGCCGCGGAGGTGGTGTGGCTCCAGGAGGAGCCGGCCAACATGGGCGCCGCCAACTTCGTCAGGGACCGCCTCGACGCCATGTTCGAATCCGACTACGCGGTCTCGCGCGTCAGCCGGGTGGCCTCCGGTTCGCCGGCGACGGGGAGCCACGCCATGCACGAGCTCGAGCAGGACGACCTGCTGGAGCGGGCTCTCGGCTGAGGCCGCACCACCGGGGGCCGGGCTGTCAGGCCCGCACCGCCAGCCGGGTCTTGGCCGGCCGGCCCCGGAGGGTCACCTCCGAGGAGCGCTTCCAGTGCCGGGTCTCGTCGGTGCCGGCCCGCTCGACCGCGCTCCAGGCGGCCAGCACCCGGCCCCTGGCCCCCTTGGCCAGGTCGGTGAGGCGGGCCGCCTCGTTGACCGGGTCGCCGATGACGGTGTACTCGTAGCGTTGGGGCGCGCCTATGTTGCCGGCCACCACCGGCCCGGCCGAGATGCCGATGCCCACGCCGAAGCGCCCGGCGTACTGCTCGAGGGCCTCGGCCAGCTCACGCCCGGCGGCCAGCGCCGCGCCGGCCGGGTCATCGAGGGCCACCGGGGCCCCGAAGACCACCAGGGCGCCGTCGCCCTCGAACTTGTTGACCTGGCCCCCGTGGCGGGCCGCCACCTGCACCACCACGGCGAAGAAGCTGTTGAGCAGGCCGACCACCTCGTCGGGCGGTAGGCGCCCGGCCAGGGCGGTGGAGCCGACGATGTCGACGAAGAACACCCCGACCTCGCAGATCTCACCGCCGAGCACGTCGGCCCGGTCCAGGGCGGTGCGGGCCACCTCCTGGCCGACGTGGTGCTCGAACACCGACCGGATGCGCTCCCGCTCGCGCAGCCCGGCGGCCATCTGGTTGAAGCCGGCCTGCAGCTGCCCGATCTCGGTGCCGTCGTAGATGGGCACGGCCACGTTGAGATCGCCGGCACCGATGCGCACCATGGCCCGTCTGAGCCCCTGGATGGGGTCGGCGTTGGCCCGGGCCGCCACCAGGGTGATGCGCATGCCGAAGGTCAGCACCACCCCTCCGAGGACCAGGCAGGTGACCGCCAGGCGGGTGGTGGTGATGCTCGAGCGGGTAAGGGCGGCCGCCGCGACCAGCATCAGGCCGGTGACCGGCACGGCGGAGCTGAGCAGCCAGGCCAGGAACGCCCGGGCCCGCACCCCCGGGACCTGCAGTCGCGGCGGCGGGCCGCCGGCCAGCACCCGGGCGGCCAGCGGGCGGATGATGGTCTCGCCCACCAGGTAGGAGTCGGCGCTGGTTAGCAGCCCGCCCATGGCCAGGCTGAGGCCGATCTGGACCGGTAGCTGGTCGCCGATCACGGAGTTGAATCCGGCGAAGACCACGGCCGCCAGGAGCCAGTAGACCGCCTGGAAGGTGGCCAGGACCAGCGGGATGCGGATGACCGCCTTCTGCTCGTCCTCGGTGGGGCGGGTGCCGGTCCGCAGCCACATGGTCTTCTCCACCACGAACTGCCGGCCCCAGGTCAGCACCCCGGCGGTGTAGGCGGCGGTGTAGCCCAGCCCGAGGAACAGGTTGTCGATGGCCACCCGGACCGCGTCATGGGGGGTGGGGCCGGGGATGACGAAGGCGGCGAACACGTACACCGCCGCGACCCCGACCAGGTTGGAGCTGACCAGCAGGACCGAGAGCAGCACCTGGACCCGCAGGGCCGATATCCGGACCGACTCGTCGGCCCGGCCCAGGATCCGCAGCCCGAAAGGCCTGGTCTCGTACTCGGAGGCCACCGCCTCCGCCCGATCGCTCACCCCAGGTGGAAGCCCACGACCGCCTCCAGCTCGGCCAGGGCCCGCTGCGGGTCGACCACCTTGATCGTCTGCATGCCCATGGCCCGGGCCGGCTTCAGGTTGACCCCCAGGTCGTCGAGGAACACCGCCTCCTCCGGCTGGATGCCGAGCTCGTCGCAGGCCATCTCGTAGAAGCGGGGATCGGGCTTGCGGTACCCCACCTTGGAGGACTCGACCACCACGTCGAAATGGTCGAGCACCGCCTCGTAGAGGGGGGCGGCCACGTCGTCGGGGGCCACGAAGTTGTTGGTGAGCAGGCCGGTCCGCAGCCGCTGGTGGCAGCGGCGGACCGCCTCGACCATGGCCGGGCGCAGCTCGCCTCTGAGCATGGCCATCACCGCCACTGCGTCGACCACGGCGCCGGCGGCCGCCGCCTCGGCCTCGAAGAGGGTGGCGAACTCGGCGGCCGACACCTCGGAGCGCTCGAGCA
>JAKAXN010000186.1 GCA_021816565.1 Actinomycetes bacterium | reverse complement strand
CTCTCGGCGCGCCGCTCCTCCTCGAGCAGCTTCTGGCGGGCGTCGAGCAGATCGAACTGCGTGACGATCCCGATGAGGTGGTCGGGGTCGTTTCGCTCCACGACCGGCAGCACCCCGAAGCCGGAGGCTGCCATCCGGTCGGCGACGCCTCTCAGGATCTCGTCGGCGTAAGCGACCGTCATGGAGCGGCTCATGGCATCGACCACCGAGCGGCCGTCGTGGCGGCCGGCCAGCACCGCCGACCACGGCAGCACCCCCGCCAGGGTCCCGTCCCCGTCGATGACCGGGTAGAGCCGCTGCCGGCGCTCTGTGCCCCCTTCCGGCAGGGACGCGTACAGTTCGCCGAGGGGCCGATCCGGCTCCACCGTGTAGACGTCGACCTCCATCACCTCGCGCACGAAGGTGGCCTCGAGGGGGTCGACGGCGTACTCGCGCATCACGTGGAAGCCCCGCCGGGCGACCTTCTCGGTGAGGATCGACCTCTTCAGGACCAGCACGCTGATCAGGTGCGACAGCGTGGCGGCAATGAGCAGGGCCAGGAGGCTGTTGACGTCGTGGGTCAGCTCGAAGGCGAACACTATGGCGGTGAACGGCGAGCGGGTCACCCCACCCAGCGCTCCGGACATGCCGATCAGTGCGAAGACCCCGACACCGGCGCCGGGCAGCACATGGCCCAGCAGTCCGCCGATGGCCGCGCCCATCATCAGGATGGGGGCCAGGATCCCGCCGCTGGTCCCCCCTCCCAGGCTCCCGGACCAGATGATCAGTTTGACGACGAACAACAGCAGGAGGGCTCCAGCACCGATCTGACCGAGCAGCTCGGCGTGGATGGTGCCGTAGCCCACGCCGAGGGCGCGGGAGTCGACGAGACCACCGACGCCGATGACCAGGCCGCCGATGGCCGGCCACCACATCCAGTGGAGGCGACCGTCCAGCTTCTTGAACAGGTCCTCGAATCCGTACACCGCGACGGTGAGCAGCCAGGCGGCCAGACCCGTGGCCACCCCGACCGCGGCGGCCCCGGCCAGGCCGGCCGCGTCCAGCGGTGGGTGCGACGGCACGGGGAACAGCGGCTGCCCGGCGACCAGCCCGGCGCCGGCCATGGCCATCCGGATGGCGTCGGCCACCGCTGAGGCTATGGCGATCAGCACCATGGACCGGGGCCGGAACTCGAACGCCAGCAACTCGACCCCGAACAGGGTTGCGGCCACCGGTGTCCCGAAAACGGCGCTCATTCCCGCCGCCGCCCCGGCGACGAGGAGGGCCCGCCGCTGGGCCGCCGTGAGGCGGAACATCTGGCCGGTCAGCGAGCCGACCGCCCCACCGGTCAGGATGATCGGGCCCTCGGCACCGAACGGCCCGCCGGTGCCGATGCTTATGGCGCTGGAGATGGGTTTGAGGACGGCAAGCCGGGGTTGCACCCTGCTGCCGTCTATGAGGATCTTCTCCATGGCCTCCGGAATCCCGTGACCGCGGATCTGCTCGGATCCGTACCGGGCCATCAGCCCGACGATCAGCCCACCGCCGACCGGGATGACCAGGGCCACCGCCCCCAGGGTGGTGGCGCCGGGAGAGGCCAGGTGGTAGCCGACGCGCTGGTAGTAGAGCAGGTTGGTGACGAAGCCGATCATGGCCAGCAGGGCCAGGGACACCCCGGCCCCGAGGGCACCGATCAGCACCGCCAGCGGCACCATCCGGAGCACCCGTGGGGTGGTCGTGAAGTCGGCGAGGGCGTGCTCCGCGCCGGTACCCGACCGGAGATCGCCACCCCGATCGGACGTATGAGCAGCTCGGGCATCTCCTCCTGTCCGACCCGCCTCCGCTGACGGACCGGCTGGGTCACCAGCCTCGGGGTCGGCGCCGTCGGGGTGGAGCAGCTCCATCCGCAGCACCTCCCGGCCGGCCCGCACCCGGCTGCCTTCCCCGCTATTGTCACCACTACCGCTTTGCATCGTATTACGATCTTATCGTGGTACGAGAGGAACTTTCTCAGGCCGATTACTCCCGGCTGCTGGCCTTACGTACCGGGCTGCGCCATTTCGAGCGGTGGAGCGCCCAGGCGGCTCAGGAGGCCGGGCTCACCCCGGCCCAGCACCAGCTCATGTTGGCCATCCGGGGCCACGGCGACCCGGCCGGCCCGACCATCGGGGAGGCGGCCGACTACCTCCTTCTGCAGCACCACAGCGCGGTGGGTCTGGTGGACCGGGCCGAGGCGTCAGGGATGGTGCGACGGGTCCGCGACGAGGACGACCACCGGGTGGTGCGCCTGCGCCTGACGACAAAGGGGGCCCGCCGCCTCGAGCGCCTCTCGGCCCTTCATCTGCAGGAGCTGGACCGCCTGGCCCTCGATCTGCCGGCGGCCTGGGAGGGCCTGGGACCCATACACGGTCCCCACGGCCGGGTCTCCTGAGACTGCGCCACCGGACCGTCCGGCGGCCGGTCCGGTGGCGTCACGGACAGGGCTCGAGGACGTGCTCGAAGCCGAGCACGCTCAGCGCCAGCCAGGCCGAGCCGTAGTACGTCGGGTGGGAGTGGTTCTGCCGGTCGGCCCGGTCCACCAGCTCCCAGGCCGCGCCGCCCCGGCCGGCCGCCATGTCGGCCGCGGCCTCAGCCAGAAGCCCGACCGGACTGCTCACTCCTGGATCCGGGCGCCCGTCCGGCGCCAGGTCCACCATCCCGTGATCACGCCGCAGCACCGGAGCCAAGCCGGCTGCGGCCCGGTGGAGCCCGGAATTGCACGACGATGCCATCCAGATCGGGGCTCGCACCGCGTCGAAGCCGTACCGGACCGTACCGCCCGACCGCCCGGGGGGTGGCGCCGGCTCGGCGGTACCGCCGGAGCTCAGGACGGCCCAGTCCGGGATCAGCGTTCCGTGGTCGGCCAGGGACTCGAGCTCGGAGGTGGTGGTGTAGGCGATGCCCGTCCAGGCCCCGCCGAAGGCATCGACAAGCTGGTGGATCTCGGCTGCGGCCAGATACGAGGGATCGACGTAGGCCGTCGGACGGCGGGCCCACGGGCCGGCCGCCAGGGTGGTGCCGGCCGGGGTACTGACGGTCTCGTGGGCCAGCACGGCGTCGGCCATCCGGCGGGCGGCAGCCAGGTACGACCCGTCCGAGAATCGGTGGGCGGCCATGACCAGAGCGGCAGCCGCCCCGAGGTCGGCGTCGGTGGCCGGTTGCCTGCCCGTCACCACGCCGCGGTCCCAGTGCCAGGCCATCAGCCCGTCCGGTTCGAGCAGGTGGGCCCGGACCCAACCCCAGGCCAGGGCGAAGGCGTGACCCTCACCTGTGGCGGCGGCCATGAGCATGGCGTAGGCCTGACCCTCGCTGACCGTGTCGCCACCCTGATCCCGGCGCACCACCCGGCCGTCGGGCTCCATGTAGGCCCCGAGGAACGAGTCCACGGCCCGGCGGGCCGGGACAGGGCCGGGCCCGGAGGCACCCGAGGGGGAAGGGCCGGGCAGGAAGGCCAACAGGGCCGCGATCAGCACGATCAGCGCGGCCAGCACCACGGCCACCACGTAGACGCGACTGACGCCGGCCACACGGCGGCGCAGGAAGCCCTTCACGCCCCGGGGGCCGGCGGCCAGGCTCCTTCCGGGGCGGTCCCGCCGTTGAGGGCGCTCATCTCGGTCGTGGCGTCGGGACCGGCGCCCCATGCGCCGGCGGGCTGAGGCTGCGCCGGGTCGCCGCCGCCCGGCAGCACTGCTTCCCCGGCCCCGATCAGGCTCTGTATGGCGCCGCGCAGCCGGCCCAGGTCGTCGATGATCCCGCTCCTCTGGGCCTCGAGCTGCTGCAACGACTCGGCCGCCCGGCGGCTCTCCTCGGCGCTGCCCTCACGTACCTGCCGGGCCGCCTCGTGGGCATCGGCGACCACGGCCTCGGCCGCAGCGCGGGCTTCGGCGAGGACCCGGTCGGCCTCGGCCTCGGCGCGGCTGCGGATCTCGTCGGCCTCCCGCTCGGCCTGCTCGATTATGGCGCCGACCCGGCCGCTCGACTCCTCCCGCTGCTGGACGGCCTGATCGGCGAAGTCGGCCATCGCCAGGCGGGCGGCCTCCACGACAGCCACGGCTCGCTCTCCGGCTTCGTCGAGGCGTCGCTCGGCGTCGGCCGCGGCCTGGCGGCGGAGCTGATCCGCTTCCCGCAGGGCCCGGGTCACGGCCTCCGCCGCCCGGTCCGCAGCCTCCTTGACCGCCGACTCCGGGGCGGTGGGCCGGTCGGACTCGATGCGGTGGATCTGCTCGCGCAGCCGGCTGATCTCCTCGGCCCGGCTGGCCGCCTGCCGCTCCGCCTCCGCAGCGCGCGCCTGGGCGGCGGAGGCCCACTCGTTGAGCCTCTGGACGTACTCGTCCACCTGGAGACGGTCGTATCCGCGCACGGCGTGGGCGAACTGCGGAACGCTGGACTCCTCCTGCACCGTGGTCATGAGCTTCCCTCCTGTAGGACCGGCCCCCTTATCGATACCCCCCGGGAGCCGTGCTCAGACGTCCGGACGGGGATTCCCCGGCACCGCCCCGGTGCCGGCAACCTTCGAGCTACACGGGCGGCTCGGAGTCGGCCATCTCCCGCAGCTTGTTCTTCAGCACCTTGTCGAGGGTCCCGAGCGGGAAGGAATCGACGAAGTAGACAGCCCGGGGCACCTTGAAGGCGGCCAGCCGCTCGGCGCAGGCCCGCAGCACCTGCTGCCGAAGCTCCCCCTCGCCCGGAGCTTCGGGCCGCCTGATCACGAAGGCGACGGCCACCTGCGACAGGAAATCGTGGCTCTTGCCGACCACGGCCACCTGGGCCACGCCCGGCACCGCGGCAACAACCTCCTCGACCTCCTTGGCCGACACGTTCTCGCCGCCCACCTTGAGCAGGTCCTTGTCGCGCTCCCGGAAGAACACGTTGCCGCCCGGACCGGCCACGACCATGTCTCCGGTGCGGAACCATCCGTCATGGAAGGCGGACCCGTTGGCCTCAGGGTTGTCGAAGTACTCGAGGAACAGCTGGATGCCCCGGGTACCGCGCAGCCACAGCTCCCCCACCTCGCCTTCACCGCACAGTTCGCCGCTGGCCTGATCGACCACGGCCATCTCGTAGCCGGGCGCCACCCTTCCCATCGAGCCGGCCTGCAGCGGCTCGTACGGCTTGCCGTTGATGGCGTGGGTCACCGTCTCGGTCATACCGTACGCCGCATACACCGACAGGCCGAACTGCTCCTCCCACATGGGCATGAGGGCCCCGAAGACACCGACGCGCAGTTCGCTGTCCGGCCGGTCCGAGACGGCCAGGGCGGGCAGGCAGAACGGCATGAGCGAGAAGTGGGTCACCCGATGGCGCGTCACCACCGGCCAGAAGCGGCTGGTGGACCACTTGGGCACCAGCACGGCGGTGGCACCGACGCCGAGCACCGAGAACAGTGACCAGCTCTGGGCGTTGACGTGGAACAGCGGCAGGTGGATCAGGTAGCGGTCCGAAGGGCCCAGGTCTATGTTGCGCGGCCCGAGACGGCTGGCCCATATGGCGTTGGCGTGCGTGTGCACCACCGCCTTCGGCCGGCTGGTGGTCCCGGAGGTGTACATGATGCCGAATGGCAGCATGGGATCGGCCGGCCGACCCGCCCAGCCCTGCGGTGAGATCAGATCGTCGAAGCGGTCCATGCCCCCGACGTCGGCCGTGGGCGGCTCCCCGCTGTCGTCAGCGGTGACGGCCACCCATTTGAGCCCCGGGCCGGCCTCCGCCACGAGCGCCGCATACCGGGGCTGGGTCACGGCGGCCACGCACCCGGCCTTGTCGATGAAGTACCGGACCTCAGCGGCGACCGAGCGGGTGTTGGTGGTCACCGCCACCGCCCCGGCGGCGGCCGCTCCGAGCCATGCCAGCACGAACTCCGGACTGTTGTCGGCGTGGATGAGAAGCTTGTCGCCCACTCCGATGCCCCTCGAGACCAGGCCGGCGGCCACCGCCCACACCTGGTCTCGGAGGCGACGGTAGCTCCACTCGCGAACGGCCCCGTCCCGGGCCTCCCAGACGAGCGCTGGATGATCCGGCCGGCGGGCCGCCCAGTGCTCCAGGAGCCACGGGAGGTCCTGGCCGCCGGCCTGCATCCGCTGCACGGCCGGGTCGGGGAAACGGGAGTCAGAGGCCATGGAACTCCTCGCACGGGATCGGGACTGCGCCGGATGGTATCAACCGCTCAGGTGGCCACCGGGCGATAGCCTCCGTGCCGGTTTGGGTAAGAGGATGCCGTGGCGCTGGTAACAACCATTTCGGAGGTCATCGGGGTACTGGCCGCCATGGCCGTGCTCCTCTGGTTCTCCTTCTACATCGAGTCGCGGCAGCTGGGCCCGGCCGCGGAGCGGTCGCCGGTCGGATCGGTGGCACCCGACGCGGCGGGGACGCCGCTGCCGGTGGCCGTCGAGGCGGTGTCGCCGGCCGCCTGAGCCGGGGACCGGCCCGGCAGGCTGTGTGGGGGGCCGGGCGGATCGCTTAGCCTGTCCGGATGCCGCAGATCAGAGAGTCGGACGTCATCAGCGGGGTATGGACGGTCGACCCGGAGGCCCACGGGGACGAGCGGGGGCGGTTCTACGAGACCTACCGGAGGTCCTGGTTCCCGCTCGGCCGGGAGATGGTTCAGGGCAACCGCTCGGACAAGGCGGCCGGTGCGGTGGTGGGCCTGCATTACCACCTGCACCAGGCCGACTACTGGCTGTGCCCCAGAGGCACCGCCCGGGTGGTGCTCCACGACCTGCGCGAGGGCTCCCCGACCGACGGGGCCACCCAGATGCTCGAGATAAGCGGGGACAACTGCCGGGGCGTGTTCATACCGCCCGGGGTGGCGCACGGGTTCGCCTCCCTGACCGACCTGACCATCACCTACCTGGTGGACAGCTACTACAACCCCGACGACGAGTTGGGCGTGGCGTGGGACGACCCGGACATCGGTGCCGACTGGGGGGTGGGAGACCCGATCCTGTCGGCTCGCGACCAGAACAACCCGCGGCGTGCCGACCTGCCCGCCGGGCGCCGGCCCTACGTCGGCCTGCGCCGCTGAGCGGACCCGGCCCGGGCGGAGCCGGGCCGGCCACGAAGGCCGCGGGCCGGCCCCGGCCTGACCCGTCACGGTCTGACAGGAGCGGGGCGCGTCGAGCAGAATGACGGGATGACCAAGAGGGCGCTCATCACCGGCATCACCGGCCAGGACGGCTCGTACCTGGCCGAGCTCCTGCTGAGCAAGGGATACGAGGTGATCGGGCTTCACCGGCGCAGCAGCACGGTGACCTTCGATCGGATCTCCCACCTGACGGACCGGCTGACCCTGGTGGCGGCCGACCTGCTCGACGAGGCGTCGATGATCCGGGTGCTGAGGGACCACCAGCCGACCGAGGTGTACAACCTGGCGGCCCAGTCGTTCGTGCAGACGTCGTTCGGCCAGCCCACCCTGACCGGCGAGGTGACCGCCCTCGGCGTCACCCGGCTGCTCGACGCCATCCTCCTCGTCGATCCGTCCATCCGCTTCTACCAGGCCAGTTCCAGCGAGATGTTCGGCAAGGTGCTGGAGGTGCCCCAGACCGAGCGGACGCCGTTCTACCCCCGCAGCCCCTACGGGGTGGCCAAGGTGTACGGCCACTGGATCACCGTCAACTACCGCGAGAGCTACGGGATGCACGCCAGCTCGGGCATCCTCTTCAACCACGAGAGCCCCCGCCGGGGCCTGGAGTTCGTCACCAGGAAGGTGACCTTCAGCGCGGCGGCCATCAAGCTGGGACTCCAGAAGACCGTCTCGCTCGGGAACCTCGACGCCCAGCGGGACTGGGGTTACGCCGCCGACTACGTCCAGGCCATGTGGCTGATGCTGCAGCAGGACGAGCCGGGCGACTACGTGGTGGCCACCGGCGAGACCCACCCGGTCCGGGAGCTGTGCCAGATCGCCTTCGACCAGGTCGGGCTCAACTGGGAGGACCACGTGGTGATCGACCAGCAGTTCATGCGGCCAGCCGAGGTCGACCTGCTTATCGGCGATCCCTCCAAGGCCGAGGAGAAGCTGGGGTGGAAGCCCGAGGTGGGCTTCGACCAGCTGATCCGGATGATGGTCGACGCCGACCTCGAAGCCCTGCGCCGGGGCTGACGGGACCCGGTCCGGCTGGCCGGCCCGGCGCCGGTCAGCCCCGGGCGAAGATGCCCAGCGCCGAGCCGGACCAGCCCGAGACGCTGCTGGCCGGGTCGCCGAAGTAGGTGGCGTCGCCGAAGGTGTAGACGTGCCCGCTGCGGGTCACGAGCAGATAGCCCTTCCCGTCGGGCGTCGGGCTGACCGACTGGACGTCTCTCACGCCTGAGCCGCCCAACGACCCCACGAACCCGGCATCGCCATAGGCGAACACACCCCCGTCGGAGGCGACCAGCCAGTACCCACCGCCGTCGGCGGTCGGGACCATGCCGACGATCGGAGCCGCCAGCGGCAGCGATGCGGCGGATCCGTGGAACCGGGCGTCCCCGTAGCTGAACACTCCCCCGTCGGAGGCCACCAGCCAGTAGCCCTTACCGTCGGCGGTACGGGCCATGGCCACCACCGGCTTGA
>JAKAXN010000185.1 GCA_021816565.1 Actinomycetes bacterium | reverse complement strand
CCTACACGCCGGGCGTGGCCCGGGTGTGCACGGCCATCGCCGAGACGCCGGCGCTGGCCCACCGCTACACCATGAAGTCGAACACGGTGGCGGTGGTCACCGACGGGACGGCGGTGCTCGGGCTCGGAGACATCGGTCCGGAGGCGGCGCTGCCGGTCATGGAGGGCAAGGCGGTGCTGTTCAAGGCGTTCGCCGGTGTCGACGCCGTCCCGGTGTGCCTGAAGGTGTCCTCACCCGATGAGCTGGTCGAGACGGTCCAGCGCATGGAACCCATGTTCGGCGGCATCAACCTGGAGGACATCGCCGCCCCCCACTGCTTCGAGGTGGAGAGGCGCCTGTCGGAGACCCTGTCCATCCCGGTGTTCCACGACGACCAGCACGGCACCGCGGTGGTGGCCCTGGCCGCCCTGCGCAACGCCTGCAAGATCGTCGGCAAGGACCTGGCCGACCTGCGGGTCGTGCTGTCCGGGGCCGGGGCGGCCGGTGTCGCCATCATCAAGATCCTGATGACCGCCGGGGCGTCCGACATCGTGGCCGCCGACCGCAAGGGCGCCATCCACAAGGGCCGGGAGGGCCTCGATCCCTCCAAGCAGTGGCTGGCCGACCACGCCAACCCGAGCAACCGGTCCGGTTCGCTCCAGGACGTCCTGAAGGGCGCCGACGTGTTCATCGGGGTGAGCGGCCCCGGGCTTCTCACCCGGGCCGACCTGCAGACCATGGCGGACGCCCCGATCGTCTTCGCCCTGGCCAACCCGGTGCCCGAGATCCTGCCGGAGGAGGCAGAGGGGATCGTCGCGGTCATGGCCACCGGGCGCAGCGACTACCCGAACCAGATCAACAACGTGCTGTGCTTCCCCGGCATATTCAGGGGCGCTCTCGATTCGGGCGCCACCACCATCACGGAGAACATGAAGCTGGCCGCCGCGGACGCCATAGCTGCAGCCGTGCCCCCCGCCGACCTGAAGGCCGAGGAGATCGTGCCGAGCGTGTTCGCCCCCGGGGTGGGGGAGGCCGTGGCCCGGGCGGTGGCCGAGGCGGCCCGGGCCGACGGGGTCACCCGCTAGACGGGAGGGGCGTCCGGCCGGCCCGGCGCAACCTCCACCCGGCCGGAACCGTCACCGATCCGGTTCCACCCCGGGCCGGTCGCGCCCGGCGTAGGTGCGGCCCTTCCACGCCGCGCCCACGCCCCGGCGGTGGCGGCGGGCGGAGTCGACGGTCATGGCCCCGTAGAGAGCCGCCGCCGCGGGCAGCGTCAGGCTCCACGCCGCCGGCAACCGGTAGTAGCGGATCATGGGCAGGTAGCTCGCCGTCATCAGGGCCTGGGCGCACAACCCCGCTCCGGCCACCGCCGGGTCGGCGGCCGCCGCTCCGCCCAGGAGGGCCGCCAGCGGGCCCAGGTAGATGACCGCCAGACCCACCACGGTCGCAGCCAGAGCCAGCGGCGAGTACCGCAGCTGGGTGTAGGCGCTCCGGGCGACCATGTCCCACAGGTCGGCCAGGCGCTGGTAGGGGCGGAGGCTGGCGACCTCGTCGGCGAAGCCCAGCCAGATGCTGCCGCCGGAGCGCTTCACGGCCCGTCCCAGGGCCACGTCGTCTATGACCGCTCCGGATATGGCCTCCACCCCGCCGGCCGCCCGCAGGGCGGCGGCCTTCAGCAGGATGCAGCCCCCGGCCGCCCCGGCGGTCCGGGACCGGCGCCGGGCTATCGAGCGGAACGGGTACAGCTGCGAGAAGAAATAGACGAAAGCCGGCACGACCAGCCGCTCCCACCCGGTGGCGGTGCGCAAGCGGGCCATCAGCGACACCAGGTCCCGGTCGGCGGTGACCGCATCGGATACCAGCCGGCGCACGGAGTCGGCGGGATGGTGGATGTCGGCGTCGGTGAAGAGGAAGTAGTCGGGGTCGATCTCCTCCGATGCGGCCCGCACCCCCTGCGCCAGCGCCCAGGTCTTGCCCACCCAGCCCTCCGGGCGGTCGGCGCCGGTGACCACCGTCAGGGGCAGGGGGCCGGCCCCGGCCCCGGCCGCGGCCACCTCCCGGGTGGAGTCCCCGCTGCAGTCGTCGACCAGGAAGATGGCGGCCCGGCCGGGGTAGTCCTGGGCGGCCAGCGCCGGCATGGTGGAGGCCAGCATGGCGGCCTCGTCGCGGGCCGGGACGATGACGGCCACCGTGGGCCAGCCGGGGAGATCCCGGGCCGGTCCCAGCCGGATGTCGGGCAGCCAGAAGCGCCCGCGGAACAGCAGGAGGTACGCCCACACCGCGACCGGCAGCCAGGCCAGGCCCTGCAGCGCCGTCACCTGCGGGATCTCAGGACCGAGTCCAGTCGGCCCGCAGCCCGGCGGAACAGGGCGGCCAGTACCGGGTCGAGGGTCGGGGCGAGCGCCCGCAGCGGGGTCCTGGGGTGGACGGCGAAGGTCCACTCGAGGGTCGAGTAGGTGCCCTGTTCGACCATCCGGTAGTCCTCGGCCAGGGCGTGGGCCAGGGGGGCGCCGGCCTGGTCCACGCGGAAGCTGTAGCGTCCGACCTCCCGGCCGGGAACCGGTTGCTCCCAGACCAGGACGGTCTCGTCGTAGGTGATCCCGGCCATGCGCACCCGGCGCCGGCTGCCGGGCCCGTGGGGCGGGGGGGTCAGGTACCGCCCGGCTGAGGAGAAGCCGGGGAACCAGCGGCCCCAGCCGCCGGGGTCGCCGGCGATGGCGGCGAAGAGGTCGGAGGCCGGTTGGGAGACCATCTCGGTGGCGGTGAAACGGTAGGGGGCGGTATCGAAGAAGCCGGGATCTACCGCCCGGAGGTCCCAGCGCATCCGGTCAAATGTAGGGGCCGACCCCTGGAGGGGCCATCAGCCCTTTGAGAATCGAACACGTGTTCGATTAGGTTGGGGCCGGGATGGAAGCACGGGTGGCCTCCTCGAGTCTCGCCGCCGCTCGCGGTCGGCCCTTCGCCGGGGCCGAATCGCGGCTGATGGAGGTTCCCGCGCCGCTGGCTGATCTCTTCCCCGAGGGAGGGATCCGCAGGGGGACCACGGTGGCGGTCGGGCCCATGCTCGGGGGGTGCTCACTGTCCCTGGTGCTGGCCGGTGCTCTCACCGGCCTGGGCGGCTGGGCCGCAGCGGTCGGGATGCCGTCGCTCGGCCTGGTGGCCGCCGCCGAGCTCGGGGTGGAGTTGCGGAGGCTGGCCCTGGTGCCGGCGCCCGGCGGGCAGTGGCCGGCGGTGGTGGCCGCCCTGGTCGACGGTTTCGACCTGATTCTCGTCCGGCCCCCGGCCCGGGTCCGCCCGGTGGACGCCCGCCGGTTGGCGGCCCGGGTGCGGGAGAGGGGGGCGGTGATGGTCGTGGTCGACGCCCCGGGATGGCCGGAGTCACCTGATATCCGGTTGTCCGCCGGTCCGTCGGCGTGGGAGGGCCTGGGCGAGGGGCACGGTCTGTTGCGGGCCCGGCGCATGGAGGTGGTGGCCGCCGGTCGGCGGCTGGGGGGCCGGGAGCGGCGCCGGTCGGTATGGCTCCCGGCTCCCGGCGGGGGGCTGGCCGACTCCGGTCCCGGGGTGGCCGGGTCCCGGGACCGGGCCCCGGTCCTGGAGGTGGCCGGGTGAGCACCGGGGCCGGGAGCGGGAGGGCCGGGACTGCCCGGAACGGTTACGGCCGTCCCGGGCTTGACCGCCCGCCCCGGTTGCTGGTCGCCACGTGGGCGGACTGGCCGGCGGTGGCCGCCGGGTACGCCCCCGACGTGGCCGCCGCGGTGGTGGCGGCCAACCGGGTGGTGGCGGTCACCGCAGCGGCCCGTCTCGAGGGGGTCAGGCCCGGTCTGCGCCGACGGGAGGCCCAGGGCCGCTGCCCGGAGCTGACCGTGGTCCCGGCCGATGCCGGCCGCGACGCCCGGGCCTGGGAGCCGGTGGTGGCGGCGGTGGAGGCCATGGCTCCCTCCGTGGAGGTCTGGGAGCCCGGTGTGCTCAGCCTGGCCACCCGGGGGCCGTCGAGGTACTTCGGCGGCGACGCGCCCCTGGCCGGCAAGGTCCGGGAGGTGGCCGAGGCGGCGGCCGGGATCCCCGGCTGCCGGGTGGGGGTGGCCGACGGTCGCTTCGCCGCCCTCCTGGCCGCCACGGTTCCCGGCGGGTCGACCGGTGCGGGGGTCGTGGTCCTGGACCCGGGGTCCAGCCGGTCGTGGCTGGCTCCTCACCCGGTGGGTGCGCTGGGTCGCGGTTACGAGGATCTGGCCGACCTTCTGCTCCGGCTGGGGGTGCGGACCCTGGGCGATCTGGCGGCCCTGCCGGAGGCGGCCGTCCTCGGCCGTTTCGGCCCGGTCGGCCTGGCCGCCCACCGGCTGGCCCGGGGGCTCGACGACCAGCCGGTGCGGGCCCGCACCCCGCCCCCCGATCTGGCCTGCGCGGTCGAACTCGATCCGCCCGAGCAGCGGGTGGAGGCGGCCGCCTTCATGGCCAAGGCCCTGGCCGACGAACTGCACTCGCGTCTGGAGGGTTCCGGGCTGGTCTGTACCAAGGTGGCCATCGAGGTCCAGACCGAGCACGGGGAGACCCTGGTGCGCCACTGGCGCCACGAGGGGGCCCTCAGCGCCTCGGCCCTGGCCGAGCGGGCCCGCTGGCAGCTGGACGGGTGGCTGTCGGGGGCTGCCGAGCGCGGGCCCACCGGCGGCCTGACCCTTCTCCGCCTCACCCCCGAGGAGGTCCGCCCCGACGCCGGTCGGCAGCTGGACTTCTGGGGTGGCCAGGCCGACTCCGACGCCCGGGCGGCCCGGGCCCTGGCCCGGGTGCAGGGCATGCTGGGCCCCGAGGCGGTGGTCACCGCCGTCCTGACAGGGGCCCGGAGCTTCGCCGAGCAGGCCCGGCTGGTCCCCTGGGGCGATGCCCGCGACGAGGCCGGGGAGGGGTCGGCCGGGCCCCGTGCCGAGGGTGGGAAGCCGGCGCCGTGGCCGGGCCGGTTGTCGGACCCGTCGCCGGCGGTGGTGCACCAGCCCCCCGGCCGGCTGATCTGACCGACCCGGGCGGGGCCCCGGTCGAGGTCAGCGGCCGGGGGGTGATGAGCGCCGCCCCGGGGTTCCTGTCGGTGGCGGGGGAAAAGGGGGAGCGGGTGACCGGCTGGGCCGGTCCGTGGCCGCTGGAGGAACGCTGGTGGGACGGTGGTGGCCGCCGGCGGGCCCGGTTGCAGGTGGTCCTGGAGAGCGGGGCGGCCCACCTGGTGTACCGGGAGGCCGGCCGGTGGTGGGTCGAGGCCTCCTACGCCTGAGCGGCCGTCCGCCTGGTCCGTCCGCCTGGCCCGTCCGCCTGCTCCGGACGGCCCGCCTCCGGGTGGATCCGGCGGGCGGGGTCTAACCCCGGCCCTGCTCGGCCGGGGCCACCTGGACCGCCCCGGCATCGGTCAGGCTCACCGCCGCCGGGCCGGTCTCGAGGGCCCGGCGGGCCTGGCGGGTCGTCCACCAACCCTGGAACCGGTCCGCTATCCAGGTCGACAGCGCGAAGTCCGCGACGCCGGCCAGCACGTCCATGAGGAAGTGGTTGCCGGTCGACATCACCGCCAGGGCCGTCGCCAGGGGGTACAACCAGACCAGGTGGGCCCACCGCCGGCGGGGTAGCACCCGCCAGATGGCCAGCGCCGACCAGCAGGCCCACCCGATGTGCAGCGACGGCATGGCCGCCAGCTGATTGGCCGCGGTGGCCAGGGTGCCGCTGTGCCACGAGCCGAACGCATGGGTGGCCGCCACCACGTCGAAGAACCGGGCCGGCTCGAACAGCCGGGGCGGGGCGGTGGGGAACATCCAGTACACCGCCATGCCGAACAAGTTGATGAGAACCAGGCTGTTGCGCAACGGCCGGTACCGGTCCGGCCACTTCCACCAGATGACGATCAGGGCCCCCAGGGTCACGACGAAGTGGGCGTTGTCGTAGTAGTTGGACACCCACAGCGCCAGCGTCAGGTGGTGCGACATCCAGTGGTCCATCGCCGCCTCGGGGTCGAGGTGGAGCCACTTCTCGGCATCGAAGATGGATGCCGCGTCGTGGTGCGCCAGGGCGTTGCGCAGGGGCGCCAGGTTGGCGATCATGTCGTAGACCCAGCACAACCAGACGATCAGGGCCAGCTCGATCCAGATCCGGGTGCGGTTCGGGCCGCTGCGCAGCCAGCCCCGGAGGACATCCATCTTCCCGGCCGGACCGCCGACGTCGGGCCGCCCGTCGGCAGGGGGGGTCCGCAGGGCGGGCTCGGATTCCCGCTCGGGGACCGTACTAGTCACGACGGGTGAGATTCTAAGAGGACGGCCGGGTCCGGTTGGGCGCGCCGGGCCTTCGCCGCTTACTCTCGATCCGGGCCGCCCCGATCAACGGGCGGGGCACGGAACGGGAGGGAGGCTGGCAGTGGGGGCCACGATCGAGGTATCTCCGGTGGCGGGCGCGCTCGGCGCGGTGGTGCGGGGCCTGGACCTGCGGACGGTGACCGAACCGGATCAGCTCCTTCCCCTCCTCGCCGCCCTGGCCGAGCGCCTGGTGGTGTTCCTCCCCGACCAGGACATGGATCTCGACGACCTGGAGCGGGTCACCGACCTGCTGGGTGGCCGCGACGTCACCCCCTTCGTCACCCCGCTGGCCGACCGGCCCTACGTCATCCGGGTCATCAAGGAACCGGAGGACCAGCTCAACTTCGCGAACGTCTGGCACACCGATCTCAGCTACCTACCCACCCCGCCGGCCTACACGCTCCTGCACGCCCGGGATGTCCCCCCCTATGGCGGCGACACCGTGTGGTCGAACCAGTACATGGCCTTCGAGACGCTCTCGGCCGGGCTGCGATCCACGCTGCAGCAGCTGCGGGCCGTCCACTCCGCCGGGATGGCCTACGGCACCGGCGGCGTGCTGGACAAGACCAGGGATCTCACCTCGATGGCCATCGAGCCCTCCCCCGAGGCGTACCGGGAGCACGTCCACCCGGCGGTGGTGCGCCATCCGGTCACCGGCCGCCCGGTCCTCTACGTGAACCCGGTCTACACCACCCGCTTCGAGGGCTGGTCGCCGGCGGAGTCGCAGACGCTGCTCACCCACCTGTACCGGCACAGCATCAACGAGAACTTCACCTGCCGGTTCCGCTGGTCGGCCGCGACGCTGGCCATCTGGGACAACCGCTGCACCATGCACAACGCCCTCAACGACTACTCCGGGGTGCGGCGCGAAATGTACCGCACCAGCGTCCGGGGCGTACCCCTCGAATCAGCCGGCTGACCGGGGCTGCCGGCCCGGACCGCGGCCCTGGCGGGCGCCGGCCGCGGGGGAGACCCACCCGGCGACGGCCTCGATCACCGCGGCGGTGGCCATGATCATCTCCTCCCCCCCGGGAGGACCGGCGAGCTGCAGGGCGGCCGGCAGCGGCCGGCCGGAGGACACCGGCTGGGAGCTGGCCGGGGTGCCCGACAGGTTGAACGGGGCGACGTAGCGGATCTCGGTCAGGCGGGCCGCGTCCTCGAGGCTCGGGGGGGCGGCGGCCAGGACCGGGAGGGCCAGCAGGTCGACCGCGGAGAACACCCGCCTCAGCTCGCCGGCCCAGTCCCGGGCGGCCTCCCACGCCTGGGCCACCTCGGCCGCCCCGAGCAGGGAAGACAGCTCCAGCCGGAGCGCCACGTCGGGCGACAGCTCGTCGCGGTGGTCCTCCCACAGCCCCCGGTGCTCCCGCCACGCCTCGGTCGACAGGATGGTCATGACGGCGTGGGTGGCCCGGTCCCATCCGGGGAGCTCGATCGTCGTGACCGAGGCTCCGGTACGGGCCGCGTAAGCGGCCAGAGCCCCGTCCAGGGCGGTGTCGATCCATGCCTCGGCGGGCAGGCGGACCCGGCCGACACGCCGGGCCGGCCCCGCCGTGTCGGGATCGAAGCCCGGCTCCAGCAGGGACATGCCGAGGGCCGCGCCGGCCACCGTCGGACCGAACGGCCCGACCGTGTCGAGCGAGGGGGCGAGGGGCCGCACCCCGTCGAGGGGGATCCGGCCTCTGGTGGTCTTCAACCCCACCACCCCGCAGCAGGCCGCCGGGATGCGCACCGACCCGCCCGTGTCGGTGCCGAAGGCGGTGTCGGCCTCCCCGGTGGCCACCACCACGGCCGAGCCGCTGGACGAGCCGCCCGGGGCCAGCGCCGGGTCCAGCGGGTTGGTCGGGGTGCCGAACCACGGGTTGATCCCGGTGACGCCGAAGGCCAGCTCGTGCTGGTTGGTCTTGCCGACTATGACGGCCGCACCGGCCGCCTCGGCCTGCCGGGTTCCGGCCAGGCAGGCGGCGTCGGCGGGGGCCGGCCGGGCCGCCGCCGCGATCACCTTCGAGCCGTTGGTGGTCACCACCCCGGCCATGTCGATCAGGTCCTTGACCGCGACCCTGGTGGCTCCCTCAGGGGCCCCCGGCGCGGCCAGACGGTGGATGAACGCGGCCACCGCAGAAGCTTCGCGCGCCGGGCCCACCTCCGGGGCCGGAGTGCTCCCTCGAGACAGGCCCGCAGGGTCGGGGGCGAAGCACCCGGCCGGGCCGAACGGTGCGGGCCGGTCGTATCGGTCCGGGCCGATGAACGGGCGCCGGCGGAAAGTGGGTCCGGTTGCGGCCGGGTGCTCCGGTTCGCGGGGTTGGGTCCATTAGCCTCTCCCGACC
>JAKAXN010000184.1 GCA_021816565.1 Actinomycetes bacterium | reverse complement strand
GTCAGGTACCAGGGCCACAGGGCCGGGCCGGCCACCACCACCGCCAGCAGGGCAGCGGCCACGACCGCGGCCAGGCGCTCGACCCGGCCGCCCAGAACCAGGCGGCCGCCGAGGAAGCCGGCGGCCAGGAGGCTCAGCACCCACACCGCGGTGACCGTCGGCCCGACCGGCAGCCCGACGCCGACCAGGTGGGCGGCCGCGACGATGGTGTCGCCCACGGCGGTGGAGGGCGTCAACTCGATGGAACCCCGGGCCGGGGTCAGCAGCACGGCCGGCGACAGCCAGGCGAAGCCCAGCCCGGTGGCCGCGCTGACCGCGGCGACCACGCCCCCTGACACGGCCGCCGAGACGGCGATCGTTCGGGCTGCCGACATCCGGTCGGGGCGGGTCCGGGCCCACGCCACGGCGATGGCCACGCAGCCCACCAGGGCCGGCAGCTTCACCATGGCTGCCACCGCGCACAGCGCCACACCTCCCACGGGGTGGTCCTCGGTGGCCAGGGCCAGCCCTGCGACCATCAGTCCGACCATGAGCGCGTCGTTGTGGCCGGCTGCGACGAGCTCGAACAGGACCAGGGGGCTGAGGACCCCGAGCCACAGGGCCCGGCGGGGATCGGCTCCCGAGGACCGGGCCAGCCTCGGCACGAACACGGCCATGAGCAGGAACCCGATCACCGCCGGCAGGCGCATCACCAGGACCCCGGCTATGACGCCCCGACCGGCCAGGTCGACCAGCGCCGATCCGAGCCACAGGAACAGCGGACCGTACGGGGAGAGGGTATGGCGCCACGCCGGTGCCACGGTGTGCAGCACGGCCCTCGCCGGGGTGGCGGCCAGGGCCGCAGCGACGTGGGTGTAGGGGCTGAGATGCAGATCGGTCAGGGTGGCCTGGCTGAGGTAGCTGTAGATGTCCCGGCTGAAGAGCGGGGGCCCGACGAGGAGGGGAGCGGTCCAGGCCGCCAGCGGCGCCAGCAGCACCCGGGCCGGGCCTCCCCTCCGGCGGAGCCGGCTTCCCACGGCCGCCCAGCTGGTGATGACCGCAGCGATGCCGGCGTAGGCCGCCGCGCTGGTCCATACACCGTTGCGCCCGGGCGCCGTCAGGCCGTACCACCACGACACCGCCGGTCCGTCGAAGCTGGTCAGCAGCGGAGGCGATACCGCCGCCAGGAGGGCAGAGCCGGCCAGGCCCAGCAGGACCCAGCGCCAGCCGACCTGTCGGGCGACCGCACCGAACGCCCGCCGGGTGGCCCGTGGCGCCGCCCGGGGCCGGTCCGAGTGCATGGCCGTCGAGTATGGCGGTGCTCTCCCGGCCCGACCCGGGCAGCTTCCCCGCTCTTTGGGGGAACTTTGTCCGGTTCCTAACCGGCCGACCGGCCGGCCCGCCCCGTTTCCGGTTGCCCGGCCGCCGTCACGGGCGCCAGACTGGACGGGGCACGAGTCGGAGGGTGGACGGATGGAGGCAACGGAGCAGGCGGAGGTGGTGGCTCTGCACGCCCGCCTGTGCGGCGCGCTGGCCGATCCCAAGCGGCTCCTGCTCATCTACGAGCTGAGCTCCGGCCCCCGCACGGTGACCGAGCTGTGCCGCAGCCTCGGCCTGGCTCAGAGCAACGTCAGCCAGCACCTGGCCGTGCTGCGTGACAGGGGCGTGGTGAGCGCGGAGCGCGCCGGTAACAACGTCCTGTACCGCCTGCGCGGCCGTCAGGTCGTCGAGGCCCTGGACCTCCTGCGCCAGTTCATGCGCGAGCAGGCCCTGGTTGCCGCCGGCGACTGACTGGACGGCCGGCGGCTGAGCCCGCCGGCCTCCGCCTACCGGCTTGTCAGGCCCCGGCGGGGGCTGCCGCGCACTGGTTTCGGCCGATCTCCAGCTCGTCCATCTCCTCGGCCCCCGCCGGGGCCCCGGCGTTGACCTCCCTGATGCGGTCGTAGGACGCCGGAGCCGGTGACAGGCTGGCGATCACCGCCGCCACGAAGGCATCCACGTCGAGGCCCGCCAGCGTGTCGGTGCCGAGCACCTCGCCCAGCGTCGCCGTCACCGTCCCGTCGCGACCGAGATCCTCCGGGCGGGACCAGTGGGCCGGCAGGAGCACGGTCGAGGCGGGCATCCCCGACAGCTGCTCGTGGATGCTGGCGAAGAGCATGCGGGCCAGCCGGTCGGCCTGGCCGGTCAGGTCGGGCCGCCCGACCCCGTTGCGGAACAGGGTGTCGCCGGCGGCCAGGAAGACACCGGGCAGGACCACCGCGGTGCTGCCCGGGGTGTGTCCGGGCAGGCGGAGGCGCATCAGCTGGAGGTGGTGCTCGGCGTCGAGTTCGATGGTCTCCGGGTCGGCCCCGTCCCCGCCGGCCGGCAGCTCGGCCGGCGACAGCACGTAGGGTGCCCCGGTCGCGGCGGCCAGGGCCGGACCTCCACTCAGGTGGTCGGCGTGCAGGTGGGTGTCGACCACCGCCACCAGGCTCATCGACTCCTGCTCCAGAAGGTCGAGGTAGGCCTGGTAGTGGCGGGCCGGGTCGACGATGACCGCCCCGGCGCCGGGAGCTCCGACCACGTAGGACAGGCACCCCTTGGCCGGCCGCAGCAGCTGCCAGGCGGCCAGTCCGGGGGCGCCGGCCAGCATGACCCGCTCGGGTACGAGCAGGCGGTTCCACGCCACCATGCCCTCCCGGAGCGACGACGCCCGGCGGCCCTCCTCGGCCAGCATGTCCGCCACCATCTCCGAGCCGTTGCCGTGGGCGCACACCGCCACCGTTGCGTCGGGGATACGCCCGGCGGTGGCGGCCGGGTCGTCGAGCACCCGCCACAGCGGCTCGGTGACGACCCGGGTCCCGGGCGGCCCCTCGATCGGTGCCGCCGCCACGTCATCGGGATTGCGCAGGTCCAGCACCGCTGGAATGGTTCCGTCGCTCAGCCCTCTCCAGAGCTGCAGGGCATCCACCTGGTCGGTCATCGTTGTTCCTCCCCCGAGGGTTGACCTTTGTCACACCATATGCGAACATGCAGATGTTCGCTAGTACGGACCACCGGGGGGTCGTTCCGTGGCAGAAGAGGAATCCGGAGCCAACAACGGCTCCGTCCAGAAGATGACCATGGTGGCCTGGAGTGGCGACCTGGACCGGGTGTGGCCGCAGCTGATCCTGGCCAGCACCGGCGCCGCCTACGGGATGGAGGTGACCATCTTCTTCACGTTCTGGGGCCTGTTCAGCCTGGTGCGCGAGGAGCGCCGCCTCACCGGTGAGGATTGGATGACGAAGATGCTCGCGGTGATGAACGCGCCGGGGTTGTCGCGTATGAAGCTCTCCAAGCTCAACATGGGCGGGGCCGGTCCGAAGATGATGCGCATGCTCGCCGACCGCCACCAGGTTGCGTCGCCGACGGAGCTGCTGCAGGTGTGCCGGGACCTGGACGTCAATCTCTGGCCCTGCCAGATGACGATGGACCTGCTCGGTATCGGGGTCAAGGACCTGGTGGAGGGCGTGGGGGAGCCGGTCGGGGCGGCCACCGCCCTTTCGGAGATGAGCCGCTCCTCCATCAACCTGTTCATCTGACAGTCATATAGACACAATCCGAAAGGAACGCCGGAACATGGACGTAGACCTGGTCGTCGACGCCAGAGGCAAGAGCTGCCCCATGCCCGTGGTGATGGCCCGCAAGGGCATCGACCGGATAGGCCAGGGTCAGGTGCTCGCCATCGAGGCCACCGATCCCGGCAGCTGCCGGGACATCCCGGCGTGGGCCCGCGACATGGGCCACGAGCTGCTGGCCACCGAGGACGCGTCAGGCGGGTGGCGCTACGTGATCCGCAAGGGCTGATGCGGGTCGGCCGGGGGGCGGCGGTGGCGGGCGCCGCCCCCCGGCCGACGCGAATAGCGCCGGTTCCGGGCCCCGCCTACGTTGAGGCCATGGTCGACAGCTCGGAATCGAACGCCGCGGTCTGGAAGTCGGACGCCAGCGTGGCGCAGTGGGTCGCCACCGCCGACGAGCGGGAGCGGTCCCGGGTCTGGCCCCGCCGCCTGATGGCCGAGCTGCTGCCCTTCGGCGAGGGGGAGAGCTTCACGTTCGTGGACCTGGGTGCCGGGACCGGCGCCGCCTCCCGGGCGGTGCTGGATCGCTGTCCCCGGGCCACCGCGGTGCTGGCCGACTACTCGCCGCAGATGATGGACGAGGGCCGCCGGGCGCTGGCGGGATACGAGGGGCGCTACCGCTACGTCGAGTTCGACATGGCCGCCGGCCGGTGGCCCGAGGAGTTGGCCGGCGGCCTGCAGGCGGTCATCTCGTCCCTCTGCGTCCACCATCTGACCGACGACCGCAAGCAGGGCCTGTTCCGGGAGGTGCTGGAGCGGCTCGAGCCCGGTGGGTGGTACTTCAACTACGACCCGGTGTCGGGCGGCGACCCGGCAGTGGAGGAGGAGTGGCAGCGGGTCCAGGACCGGCGGGACCCCACCGCTGCGGCCAAGCGGGCCAACCGCACTCCGGAGGAGCAGACCCGCTGGGAGAACCACGTCCGCCACATCATCGGGCTGGACCCGCAGCTGGGCTTCCTGCGGGCGGCCGGCTTCGAGGCGGTGGACGTGTACTGGAAGGAACTCGACCATGCCATCTTCGGGGGGCGGCGGCCGCTCGCGTAGTCCCACCGGAGTTCCGTCGCCTCCGTGGCCGACCGGGGCGGGTTGGATCTGGGTCCGTGCTGCTGTGAGCCGGGCACGCCCGGTGGCATGAGTATCCCCGGGGTTTGCGGGTAACTGCCTACCGACCCTGTCCCCTCCAGAACCCAGGTGCCAGCAGAACCAGTGAGCAGCGACCACTTCACCGAGAATCCCGCAGACGACGGCCGGATGGGTGGTGCAGAACCATCGGCAGCGGGTGGTGGGTCACCCGCCTACCGGACGGTGGCCGACATAGAGGTGGGGATGGGTCCCGAGGGCCTGGTGCTCGACCCCGTCCGACGGCGCTGCTACGTCGTCTGCTCCCGCAGCAACTGGCTGGCCGTGCTGGACATGGACACCCTCCGGGTCCAGGCCACCGTCCCGGTCGGGACGGAGCCGATCGCCGTGGTCCACGACCCGGTCCGCGACCGCATCTTCACCACTGACGCCCGCAGCGCCACCATGTCGGTGGTGGACGCCGAGAGCCTGGAGGTGGTCCGCCAGATCCCGGTCGGTGAGTACTGCGCCGGCGCCGGTATCCACGTGGCCCGGCGCAAGGTGCTCTGCGGCAACACCGCGGAGGGGACCGTCACGGTGGTGGACGCTGACAGCCTGGAGCGGCTGGCTACCGCCCCGGCGGGCTTCGCGTCGGGGAGCATCGCGGTCGACGAGGAGCGCGACCGGGCCTATGTCGCCAACTTCGGTGACCGGTCCGTCACCGTCATCGACACCCTCCTGGACCGGACCATCACCACCATCCCGGTGGGGGAGGCTCCGTGCAAGATCTGCGTGGACCCGCCCCGAGGGGTCGGGTACGTGGCCAACTCCCTGACCAGCGAGCTGGCGGTGATCGACCTCGACCGCCTGGTCGTCACCGGACGGGTCCCGGTGGAGCGGGCGCCGGTGGGCCTGCTGCCGGCCGGTGACCGGGTGTACGCCGTCAACCGCGGTGCTGGCAGTATCAGTGTCATAGGTGCGGAGGAATACTCGGTCTGGGGCCGCATCCCGGTGGGCGACGGCCCCGGCGACGTGGCGGTCGATCCCGGCGAGGGCCGGCTGTACGTGTCCAACGCCGGCTCCTGCGACGTCACCGTGGTGGTGGACCTGATGGAGGGCCCGCCGACCCAGCCCGGCCGGATGCCGGGGGAGCCTGCGGTCCCGGCCCTGGTGGGCCGGCGGTTGCCGCCCTGGGACCTCTACGACGCCCGGACCGGGAGCCGGATGACCAGCGAGGCCTGGGCCGGGCACCGATACATCCTGAACTTCTTCGCCAGCTGGTGAGGCCCGTGCAACGCGGAGGCGCCCGTCATCGAGGAGGTGCGCCGCCGTGCCGGCCGGTTCGGTCTGGAAGTGATCATGGTGAACGTCTGGGAGCACGTGGCGGCCAGGGATGAGGCCCTGCGCTTCTGCGACATCTACGGGCTCAGTGGTCCCCTCGCAGTTGACGACTGCAGGTACATGAAGTCCCTGGACCTGTCCGGGGTGCCGTTCAACCTCCTGGTGGACGAGACCGGGGTCGTCCGCGGCGCGGGCTTCACGACCCCGGAGGAGATCGAGCGGGCCCTTCCCCTGCTGGGCCTGCCGCCGCTCTCGGAGCTGCCGTGACCCGCTCGCCTCACACGACGCGCACCGCCGCCGGACCGGCGACGACCTCTCCGACCTCGGTCCAACCCCGGTCCACCAGATCCGCTGAGCGGGCCGGGTCCACCGCGGCCAGCAGGCCGCCGGAGGTCTGGGGATCGAGGACCAGCGCCTCCACCCCGGCGGCGGCCTCGACCACCAGGTGCTCTCCGAGGTAGCTGCGGTTGCGGGCCTCTCCGCCGGTCTTCACCCCGGCATCCGCCAACTGCCTGGCCCCGGGGTAGGCGGGCAGCCTTGAACCGTGGAGGCGCACGGTCACGCCGGAGCGCTCGGCCATCTCCCAGCTGTGGCCGGCCAGCCCGAAGCCGGTCACGTCGGTGACGGCGTGCACCGGGCCCCGGTCCCCGCCGGCTCCCGGGCCGGCGCCGGCTGCGACCGCTGCCTCCCCAGCGAGCGCAGCCAGGTCGCGCGCCGCCCGGTCGTTGAGCGTGCGCATGCCGGTGACGGCGCCGCGCCTGGACTCCTCGTCCCCGCCGGCCAGGACGATGCCGGTTCCGAGCGGCTTGGAGAGGAGCAGGCGGTCGCCGGGCCGGGCCCCGGATTTGCTCCACATCCGGTCCGGGTGGACCACGCCCTGGACCGCCAGCCCGAAGATCGGCTCCGGGGAGCGGATGGTGTGGCCTCCTGCGATGGTCCCCCCCGCGGCGCGTACCGTCTCGGCCGCCGCCGCCAGGATCCGCCCGATCACCTCCGGCGGCATCTCCTCCGGGAAGGCGGCCACGTTGAGCGCCATGAGCACCCGGCCGCCCATGGCGAACACGTCGCTGCAGGCATTGGCCGCGGCGATGGCTCCGAAGTCGTCCGGGTCGTCCACCAGCGGGGGGAAGAAGTCGGTCGTCGACACCAGTGCCGTCTCGGCGTCGAGGCGGTACACGGCGGCGTCGTCGAACGGCGCCAGACCGACCAGCAGCGCCGGGTCGGCTCCCGCCGACAGCTCGCGCACCAGCCGCCCGAGAGGGGCGCCTCCCCACTTGGCGGCGCAACCACCGCACGTCGTCCACTCCGTCAGCTTCAACACGGCCTCCTTCTCGTCGCGGCCGTCTCCGGCCCCGTCATCGACTGGTCACCTGCTCATCGCCGCTCCCGCCGCCGGCGCTGCCAGCTGGGCGGCCATCGGCGCCACCGGCCAGGCGGGGTCCGGCCACCCGCAGGTCCCCCCGGCGGCGGGTCATCCCGGTCGCGTCGAGGTGCGACAGCAGCGGCAGCACGTGCTTGCGGCTGCTGCCGAGGGCGTCGCGCGCCTCGCTGACGGTGAAGCCCCCGCTCCGCCGGTCCAGCAGGGCCCGCAGGGCCGTTGCCGCCGACTCCACCGCCGTCGCGGCGAACCACACGCCGCCCGCCTCGACGGCCAGTCCGGCCCGTTCCAGCTCCCGTAACGCCGCCACGTCCGGGCGGCCGAACGCCGGCGGCGACCACTTCCCGGCTTCGAGCGCGCCCAGCACCCGTCGGGCCGCCTCGGTCATGCCCCGCCCATTCAGGTCGGCGGCGACGGCCCGGTCGTTGCGGACCGCCACCCCGGGCACCCCGGCCCTGAGAAGGGCCCGCTCCCGCTCGTCGAAGGCGGCCAGGCCGATCCCTGCGGGGCCGGCCGCCCGGCACCGTTCCAGCAGTGCGGCCCGGGACCGTCCGAGAACTTCGGGATCGACGACCCACCGGCCGACCGTCGCTTCCATCCGCCGGCCGGAGATGCGCTCGAGGTGCCCGGCGTCCACCCAGCCCCGCTCCCGGATCAGTCGCCCGGTGGACAGTGACGGCGCGGCCCGGGCGGCCGGCACCACCGGCTCCACGTCCAGCACCGTGCCCCCACCAACCGACTCGTCGCGTCCGGCCTCGCGCAGCACGAACCGGTCGCCCGGGACCAGCGGGAGCCCCGGGTGGTCCTGCACCCAGAGGCGCACCGGGGCCTCCTCGCCGGGTTCGATGCGGCTCGCTCCAAGCACCCGTATCCGTGCCGGTACGTCGGCGCTGCCGACGTGGAAGCTGTACGCGCCCCGCCTACCCACCGGGTGTCCGAGCGACGAAAGCACCTTCAGGGACGCGTCGAAGCAGGAAGCCACATGCCACTGCCCGGGCCGTACCAGGGCCTGGCCCCGGTGCAGCTGGCGGTGGGACGGCCCGTTGAGGTTGACGGCCAGGCGCCGGCCCGGGTCCGCCTCGGCCAGGGGGCAGTGGTGGCTCTGCAGCGACCGGATCCGCCCGTGGTGGCCACCGGGCAGGACGATCACGTCCTCCTCGACGCCCAGGCCCCCGCCGGTCAGCGTCCCGGTGACCACGGTGCCCGACCCCCGCAGCGTGAAGGCCCGGTCGATCCACAGGCGGGGCCGGCCCAGGTCGGTCGCGGCCGGGGTGGCGCCCACCAGCCGGTCCAG
>JAKAXN010000183.1 GCA_021816565.1 Actinomycetes bacterium | reverse complement strand
TTCCGATCTCCACCCGCCATCCCAGCGGACCGCTCACCGGCACCCCGATCAGCGGCGAGCCCATCTCCCGGGTGGCCGCCGAGGCCAGCTCCGCCGGCGGGGGGACGGCCCCGGCGAAGCCGTCCAGCCGGCAGGTCACCGCAGCCGGCTCCTCCCCGGTGAGGGCGGAGGCCAGCACCGACGCCTCGCCGGCCCACGGCCCGTACGCCCCCGGGGTGGCGCTGTGCTGGACGGCCTGGGCCGCCTCGGTGACCGGCATGGTCGCCCAGCCCGGTACCCGGGCCAGCCGGGCGTAGAAGGCCCCGGCCGCGTACACCGGGTCCATCAGCTCGGCCCTCGGGCCCCAGCCCTGCGACGGCCGCTGCTGGAACAGGCCCACCGAGTCGCGGTCCCCGTAGGGCAGGTCCCGCAGCCCGGACTCCCGCAGGGCGGTGGCCAGCGCCACGGTCACCGCGTGGTCCGCCAGGCCGTCCCGGCCGGCGACGGCGGCGATCACCGCGGCGTTCTGGGCCTGGGCCAGGTCCAGGACGTACGCCGCGGGGGATCCGGCCGGGGCGAACGTGCAGCCCGTCGCCTGGGGGGCGGCGGTACCGGCCAGCCGGGACAGGGCCACCCCTCCGGCCGCGGCGGCGGCCACGATGACCACCAGCGCTGCGGCGAAGCGCACCGGCCGCCCCGGCCGCCCCCGGCGTCGCCGGCGCCGGGCCCGGTTGCGGGCCGGGGCCGGACCGGGCCGTCTGGTGGGCGTCGGGCTCAGTCCGCGAACTCGGGCTGCAGGCGCGACAGGCGGTCGGCAGCCGGGTACGAGGCGTCCATCCGGCTGGAGGAGATGTAGCCGACGAGGGCCACGATGGGCAGGCCGAACAGCACTGCGGTGAGCGGATGGCCCAGGCCGATGCCGCCCACCGAGGACGGGAAGCCGAACCAGTCGGCGAAGGACGCCCCTAGGGGCCGGGTCAGGATGTAGGCGGTCCAGAAGCCGGCCACCGGGCCCAGCCGGCCGGTGGCGTAGGCCACGCCCGGCACGGCGAAGAGGAACATGAACATGACCCCCGAGCCCAGGTACCCCAGCTTGAACGTCACCGCCGTCAGGTCGCCCAGGGCGGTACCCAGGGCGAAGGTGGCCAGCACGGTCAGCCAGTAGTAGATCTCCCGCTGCCTGGTGTAGATGCTGTGGATCGACAGGGTCCCCTCGCGGCGGTACCAGGATCGGAGGATCACCGCCAGGGCCAGCGCGTAGAACAGCGTCGAGGCGATGTAGGGGACGTGCAACACGATGTGCATCACGTCGGCGGCCATGGTCCCGAACACCGCCACCATCGACACCGCGAACCAGTAGGTCCACGGGCTGTAGCGCCGGGCCCTCAGCTGCCGGCGCATGGCCACCACGAACAGGGCCAGGCCGATGAGCACCGCCAGGTACTGGTTGATGCCGTGGACCAGGGCGTCGGAGAGGGCCTCGCCCATGGCCGTGCTCAGAAGCTTGACCGCCCAGAACACCCCGGTGATGCGGGCCGGCACCTTGAGCCTCTGCAACGCCTCGTTGCGCGACCTCGGCGACCGCCGGGGGCCCGGGGAGCCCTGGGCTGTCCGCGCCGTCCGGGCCGTAGGGACCGGCTGGGCCCGCTGGGCCCTGACATCCGCCGCCACCGGCCGCCCGGCCGGCACCGCCGCCCGGTAGGACCTCCAGCGGTGCCACACCACGAACGCGATGGCTGCCACGGCCAGGGCCCCGAGCAGGTAGCCGGCGTCGCTGAACCCCTTCATCACCGTCCGCCACCGGCCGCCGATGCCGTAGCCGATCAGGGCCATGGCCCCGTCCCAGATCAGGGAGCCGGCCGCGGTGAGGATCCCGAAGCGGGCCGCCGGCACCCGGGCCACCCCGGCCGGCACGGCCACGAAGTTGCGGATGACCGGCAGCAGCCGGCTGCCCAGCACCCCCCACTGCTGGTGGCGGGCGTACCAGCCCTCGGCCCGGTCCAGGTCGGCGGGGGAGAGCAGCACGTAGCGGCCGTAGCGCTCGACCAGCGGCCGGCCCCCGGCCCGCCCGACGGCCCAGGCGATGTACCCGCCGACCACCTCCCCGGCTGTGCCGGCCAGGATCACCCCGGGCAGGCTCAGGGTGCCCTGGGAGGCCAGGACCCCCCCGAAGCCGAGGGTCAGCTCCGACGAGGTGGGCACGCAGCACGACTGCAGCACCGACAGGATGAAGATGGCGGCGTATCCGGAGGAGGACACGAAGCCGGTGGGGTTGAGCAGGGCGAGGCTGGCACTCATAGACCCGGACCAGGCTAGATGCCCGGTCCCGGCCGGTCGGCCACCCCGGCGCCGGGCGGGACGATGGACTTGACCTCGGTGTAGTGCTCGAGGCCCTCCCGGCCGAACTCCCGGCCCATGCCCGACGCCTTGAACCCGCCGAAGGGGGCCACGAAGTCCATGGTGTACTGGTTGATGCCGTAGGTGCCGGTGCGCACCCGGCGGGCCACGTCGAGGCCGGCCTCCACGTCGGCGGTCCACACCGACCCGGCCAGGCCGTAGTCGCTGTCGTTGGCCAGCCGGACGGCGTCGTCGACCGAGTCGAAGGGGATCACGGTGAGCACCGGGCCGAAGATCTCCTCCCGGGCGATGCGCATGTCGTTGGTGGCGTCGGCGAAGACGGTGGGCCGGACGTACCAGCCCCGCTCGAACCCCGAAGGCCGGCCGCTGCCGCCGACCACCACCCGGGCCCCCTCCTCCTGGCCCAGGGCGATGTACTTCTCCACCCGCTCCTGCTGGCGCTGGGCCACGAGCGGCCCGACCTCGGTGGCCGGGTCGGCCGGGTCGCCCACCACCAGGCCCTCCACCATGGCCCCCAGGGCGTCGACCACCTCGGCGTAGCGGCGGCGGCTGGCCAGGATCCGGGTCTGGGCCACGCAGGCCTGGCCGTTGTTCATGAGGGAGGCGAACTTGAGCCCCTCCATGGTGGTGGCCAGGTCGGCGTCGTCGAGGACGATGGCCGCTGACTTGCCGCCCAGCTCCAGGCTGCAGCGCTTCAGCTGCTCCCCGCAGATGGCCCCGATCCGCCGGCCCGCCGCGGTGGAGCCGGTGAAGGCGACCTTGTCCACGCCGGGGTGGCGCACCAGGTGCTCCCCGGCATCCCGGCCGGCCGGGACGATGTTGACCACGCCGGCCGGCACCCCGGCCTCGTCGAGGATCTCGGCCAGCAGGTAGGCGTCGAGCGGGGTCTCCGGGGCCGGCTTCAGCACCATGGTGGAGCCCGAGAGCAGGGCCGGGGCCAGCTTCGACATGGTCACGAACTGCGGCACGTTCCACGGCACGATGGCCGCCACCACCCCGACCGGCTCCCGGCGGACGATGAGCGGCGAGCCCAGGACCCCCATGCGCTCCTCCTCCCAGGGATACGCCTTGGCCACCTCCATGAAGGTGGTGAGCATCATCCACGGGGCCGGCGACTGGGCCAGCTGGGAGAACGAAGCCGGCGATCCCATCTCGGCGGTGATCACATCGGCCATCTCCACCATGCGCGCCGCGTAGGCGTTGGCGAAGCGCTCGACCACGGCCAGCCGCTCGTCGAAGGCCATCCCGGCCCACTCGCCGCGGTCGAACGCGGCCCGGGCCGCGGCCACCGCCGCGTCCATGTCGGCCGGGGTGCCCTCGGGGACGGTGGCTATCACTTCCTCGGTGTGGGGGGAGATGACATCGATGGTGTCGGAGCCGGCCGGAGCGGCCCACTTCCCCCCGATGTAGAACGCGTTCCGGTTTTCCATGCCCCTATGCGTAGTCCGCCGCCGGGCACCGGTCCAACGGCGGCGTCCCACTGGCCGAATCGCCTACCGGCCCGCGGCCCGGCCGGGGCCGCCCGGTCAGGGTCGGTCGCCGCTCCAGGCCAGGCGCTCGTGGCGCGACTGCAGGTCCAGCCGGGCGACCAGCTCCCCGGCCAGCATCCGGGCGTCCCGGTCCCGGCAGTGGCGGCCGGAGGCCCCGTCCAGCAGGCCGGCCAGGCGGTGGATGCGGTGCTGGCCCCGCTCCAGGATGCGGGCGTCGGCGGCCACCATGCGGCCCAGCCGGGGGATCTCGGACCGCAGGTGGCGGTCGAGGGCGGCGGTGAAGTCGTGGGTGGCCCGCTCCATGCGGTCCGGGTCGGCGTCGGTGACGGCGGCCTGCACCTTCCGGGCCAGGGTGAGCAGCGCCTCGTGGTCGGGTGCGGTTCCCATGACCACCATCGTATCTCTAGTCTCCAGCAGAAAAAAGGGTTCGCAGTTCCTGCTCGAGCACCGCTGCCCCGGAGCGGGCCACGTCCCGGGTAGCCGTCATCAGCACCAGCCGCCGCCCGGCCGCGGCCCCGGCCAGCCGGGCCATGGCGGCCGCCGCCGGGGGCTCGTCGAGCTCGGCCCGGTAGCGCCGGGCGAACTCGTCGAAGCGGTCCGGGTCGTGGCCGTACCAGCGGCGCAGCCCGCTGCTGGGGGCCAGATCCTTGGCCCACTCGTCGAAGTCGACCTGCTCGGCGGAGCGGCCCCGCGGCCACAGGCGGTCGACCAGGACCCGGTACTCGTCGGGGCGCCGGCCGGGGTCGTCGTAGACCCGGGTGATCCGGGTTGGCGGACCGGTGCCGGTCACCGCAGCCCGCCCCCGGCCTCGTTGCGGCGCACCGCCAGCCGGCACCCGGCCCGGCGGGCGTCGCGGGGAACCAGTCGCTGCACCTCCAGGCCCCCGAGCTGCTCGGCCATCCCCTCGGCCAGGCCCAGGTGCAGGTCGCAGACGGTGGCCGGATCCGATGCCGCCACCTCGGCGAACGGGCAGCGGCCCAGCACGAACTCCACCCGCCGGCCCCTGTCCGAGCGCACCGGACGGAAGCCCCGCCTGGTGAGCTCCTCCTCGAAGGCTTCGACCCGGTCGGCGCCGGCCGGGGTCCCGGCGGCCAGGCGCCGTCCCTCGGCCCGCCCGACCCGGCGGGGGCCCTCCCGGAGGCGCAGCGCCGCCGCCAGCAGGCCGGCCAGCCAGGAGTACGCGCCGGCGCCGCCCCACCGCTCGGACGCCTCGGGGTGCAGCCGGTACAGGAGGCGGGGCCGCCCCGGCCGGGACCGGTCCTCGACCTCCTCCATGACCAGGCCGGCATCTTTCAGCACGGCCAGGTGCTGGCGCACGGCGTTGTGGTTGAGCTGCACGAAGTCGGTCAGCTCCGAGACCCCGACGGGGGTGTCGGCGTCGGCGATGTAGCGGAAGATGCGGTGGCGCGTCGGATCCCCGAGGGCCCGGGCCTCCTGCTGGAGGGACTCGTCCGCCATCGCGGCCTCCTCATTACTTCTAGCTGGCACCAGAATAACGTAGCGGGATGGCCCGCCGGGTGGGTCGGGCGGCCACCTCGACCAGCACCTGGCCGGCGGCCGGTACCGCCTGTCCGGCAACGGTTGGTACCGGAGCCCCCCGGGTACAGTTGGCCGCCGGTATCCGAGGAGGATCGACTTGAAACCGACCGCCGAGACGAGCTCCAAGCGGTGGAGCCGGTTGGACTCCGACGAGCGCCGGGCCCAGATCCTCACGGCGGCCCGCGAGCTGTTCTCGGAGCGCCCCTACGGTGGGGTGTCGACCATCGAGATCGCCGCCGCCGCCGGGGTCACCCGGGGGTTGGTGCACCACTACTTCGGTACCAAGCGCTCGCTGTATCTCGAGGTGGTGCAGGAGATGGTCGGGGCCCCCATCGTGCCGCTGGTGGAGGCGCTGAGCGACGCCGGTTCGGGGTCCGGACCCGACCGGGACTGGGCGGCCAGCGTGGACTCCTGGATGGAGCTGATCGAGGCCAACCGGGAGGGTTGGCTGCTGGCCATCAGCGCCGGTGAGACCGGCCAGGACCGGGCCATGCACGACATCTTGGACGCCGCCCGGGAGCGCACCGCCAGCCAGGTCGTCCGGGTCCTGGGCCTCGACGACAGCCCCGAGGTGAGGGCCCTGGTCCGGGCCTTCGGAGGATTCGCCGAGGAGATCACCCGGGAGTGGCTGGCCCGGCGGCGCATAAGCCGGGAGCAGGCCCGGGTGCTGCTGCTCGGGTCGCTGCCGCTGATGGTGGAGCGGCTCCTCCCGCACGTGATCGAGGCCCGCCCCGCGGGCCCGCCCCGCAGGCGGCGGTCGGCCCCCCGCCGGGCCGGCTGACGCCGCCCGGCCTCTTGTTGGCACAACGTCAAGTCCGTCGGGTTGAATGGGCCTCCATGGCCGTGACCGTCGAGGAGTTCACAGAGCAGGCCCGGGCGTTCCTGGAGGCCAACGCGCCCAGGCGGCACCGGACGGGCTTCACGTGGGGTGACGGCGACGACGCCGTCCCCATCGTGGAGGAGCGCACCCCCGAGGAGGACGCCGAGGCGCTGGCCCGGGCCAGGGGGTGGGCGGCCCGGCGCTACGACGCCGGGTTCGGCTGGATCGACGGCCCGGTGGAGCTGGGCGGGCGGGGGCTCGGCCCGGCCCACAAGCAGGCCTACCGCAGCCTGGAGTCCGGCTTCGAGGTGCCGGACCTGTCGTATTTCACCATCGGGCTCGGCATGGTGGCACCCACCATCGCCGCCCACGCCCGGCCCGAGGTGCAGGCCACCTACCTGCCCGGACTGCACCGGGGCGACCTGCTGGCCTGCCAGCTCTTCAGCGAACCGGGCGCCGGATCGGACCTGGCGTCTCTGTCGAGCCGGGCCGAGCGCGACGGGGACGAGTGGGTGGTCACCGGCCAGAAGGTGTGGACGTCCAACGCCCACCTGGCCGACCTGGGGGAGATCATCTGCCGGACCGACGTGGACCGGCCCAAGCACCGGGGCCTGACCGGCTTCATCGTCGACATGCGCGCCCCCGGGATAGAGGTCCGGCCGCTGCGCCAGATGACCGGCGGCGCCGGCTTCAACGAGGTCTACCTCACCGAGGTCCGCATCCCCGACAGCCACCGGTTGGGCGACGTCAACGCCGGGTGGGAGGTGGCCCTGACCACCCTGGCCAACGAGCGGGCCGCCATCGGCAGCGGCATGGGACTCGGCCGCGGCCCGGGCCCGTTCGACCGGCTGATCGAGCTGACCCGCCACTTCGGTGCCGCCTCCGAGCCCACCGTGCGCGACGAGCTGGCCCGGCTCTACGCCGCCGACCGGATCGCCGCCTGGACCCTGGAGCGGGGCCTGGCCCGGGTCGCCGGCGGCGCCCCGCCGGGTCCGGAGCTGTCGGTCCTCAAGCTGGCCGGGACCGCCAACCTGGCCCGCATGTCCGCCTTCGTCAGCCGGGTGCTCGGCCCCCGCCTGGCCGCCGACACCGGCGAGTGGGGCACGTTCGCCTGGTCGAAGTTCGTCTGCGGCGTGCCCGGCGGCCGCCTGGGCGGGGGGAGCGACGAGGTGCTGCACAACGTTCTGGGGGAGCGGGTCCTCGGCCTGCCCAAGGACCCCGGGCCCGATCCTCGCACCCCTTTCCGGGACATTCCCCGCTGAAGTCCCGGGGCTCGCGGTCAGCCCCCGGTCCAGTTGTCGGCACATTGCCAACAAAATGGCCCCGCCGGTACGGTGCGGGCCATGCCGTCGCACGCGCTGTTGCCGATGGGTGGGGCCCACTGGGTGGACAACCTGGCCCGCCACGCCCTGTCCCGCCCCGACCGAGCCGCCATCCGCTTCGACGGCCGCACCATCACCTGGGCCGACCTGCACGACCGGGTGGGGCGCCTGGCCGGGGCGCTCAGCGCCCTGGGCGTGGCCCGGGGCGACCGGGTGGCGCTGCTCATGCTCAACCGGCCGGAGTTCGTGGAGACGGTCCTGGCCGCCAACCGCATCGGGGCCACGGCCGTTCCGGTCAACTTCCGGCTGGTGCCGGCCGAGATCGCCTACGTCCTGGGCGACAGCGGGGCCACGGTGGTGGTCACCGACCCCACGCTGGCCCCCGTGGCCGAGGCTGCCGTCGCCGAGGGCTCGGACTCCGTGACGGTGCTGGTGGCCGGCCCCGACTACGAGGCGGCCCTGCGTGACGCCCCCGAGGCGCCGGAGGTGGTCATCGACGAGCGCGACGTGGCGTTGATCATGTACACCTCGGGCACCACGGGCCGGCCCAAGGGGGCCATGCTCACCCACCTCAACCTCCTGATGCAGGCCTTCACCGCCATCCGCACCTCCCGCCTGCTCGACGACCGCACGGTGTCGCTGTGCAACGTCCCGCTGTTCCACATCGCCGGCATAGGCGGTACCCCGCCGTCGTTCCTGCTCGGCACCACCACGGTGATCATGCCCACCGGCGCGTTCAGCGCCGGGTCCACCCTCGACGTGGTCGAGAGCGAGGGGGTGACGGGGCTGTTCCTGGTCCCGGCCCAGTGGCAGGTCCTCTGCGCCCATCCCGACGCCACCCGCCGGACCCGCTCCTTGCGGACCATCTCGTGGGGGGCCGCCCCGGCCACCGTGGACCTGCTCGAGACCATGGCCCGGACCTTCCCCCACGCCGAGATCGTCTCGGTGTTCGGCCAGACCGAGATGTCCCCGGTCACGACCTCGCTGCCGGCGGAGGACGCCATCCGCAAGATCGGTTCGGTCGGCAAGCCGGTGCCCACCGTGTCGGTCCGGGTCGTCGACGAGCAGATGCGCGACGTGGCGGTGGGGGAGGTGGGCGAGATCGTCTACCGGGGACCCACCCTGATGGCCGGGTACTGG
>JAKAXN010000182.1 GCA_021816565.1 Actinomycetes bacterium | reverse complement strand
GGGTGCTGGACATGCTCTCGGGCCGCTACCCGAGCGACGAGTACGCCGACCTCAGGCCCCGGCTGGTCTGGGACCGGGTGGGTGCCACGGTGGAGGCCCGGCCCGGGGCCCGGATGCTGGCCGTGACCTCGGGCGGCACCATCCCGGACCGGGGCCTCTACGGGGTGTTCACCCCCGAGGGGGGGCGGGTGGGGGAGCTCGACGAGGAGATGGTGTACGAGTCCCGGGTGGGCGAGACGTTCCTGCTCGGCGCCACCACGTGGCGCATCCAGGAGATCACCAGGGACCGGGTGATAGTGGTGCCGGCGCCCGGCGTGCCGGGCAAGATGCCCTTCTGGCACGGCGACAGCGTCGGTCGGCCCTTCGAGCTGGGGGAGGCCATCGGCCGCTTCACCCGCTCCGTCGGCGAGCGAAGCGACGCCGACCTGGCCGCCGGGTGCGGCCTCGACGAGCGGGCGGTGCGCAACCTGCGCTCCTACATCGACGAGGAGCGCGATGCCACCGGGGGGCTGGTGCCGTCGGACCACCAGATCGTGGTCGAGCGCTTCCGTGACGAGCTGGGCGACTGGCGGGTGGCGGTGCTGTCGCCGTTCGGGGCGAGGGTCCACGCGCCCTGGGCCCTGGCCGTGGAGACCCGGCTGCGCCAGGAGGCCGGGGTGGAGTGCCAGGCCCTGTGGAGCGACGACGGGATCATCGTGCGCATGCCCGAGGCGGAGGACGCCCCGCCGCTGTCGTCGATCCTGGTGGACCCCGACCAGGTGGAGGAGCTGGTGGTCGCCGCGCTGGGGGGCTCCGCCCTCTTCGCCGCCCGGTTCCGGGAGAACGCGGCCCGCTCGCTGCTCTTGCCCCGGCGGAGGCCGGGGGCCCGGACGCCGCTGTGGCAGCTGCGCCAGAGGGCCGCCGACCTGCTGCAGGTGGCGAGCCGCCACGGGTCGTTCCCGGTGCTGCTCGAGACCTACCGGGAGTGCCTGCAGGACGTGTTCGACCTGCCGGCCCTGGTGCGACTGCTGGCCGACGTGCAGGCCCGACGGCTGCACGTGGCGGAGGTGGAGCTGGCCGACCCGTCCCCTTTCGCCAGCGGCCTGGTGTTCGCCTACGTGGCGCAGTTCATGTACGAGGGCGACGCCCCTCTGGCCGAGAGGCGGGCCCAGGCCCTCACCCTCGACCGGCGGATGCTGGCCGACCTGCTCGGCACCGACGAGCTGCGCGACCTGCTCGACGCCGACGTGCTCGAGGACCTGGAGGCCGAGATGCAGGCCCTGGCACCCGACCGGCAGGCGATCTCGGTGGAGGGCGTGGCCGATCTGCTGCGCCGGGTCGGGGACCTGAGCCCGGCCGAGCTGGCCCTCCGCTGCTCATCGCCGGGGCTGGCCGGCGAGGCGGTCGCCGTCCTCGGCGCGACCCGGCGGGTGGTGACCGTGCGCGTCGCCGGGGAGGAGAGGCTGGTTCCGGCCGAGGACGCGGCCCGCTACCGCGACGCTCTGGGGACGGTCATCCCCCCGGGGTTGCCCGAGGCCCTCCTGGAGCCGGTCCCCGATCCGCTCATGCAGCTGGTCCGGCGGTGGGCTCGGACCCACGGTCCGTTCGTGTCCGCCGCCCCAGCAGCCCGCTTCGGGCTGGGCCCGGCCGAGGTCACCGCCGTCCTGGAGCGGCTGGCCTCCGAGGGCCGGGTGGTGAAGGGGGCGTTCCGGCCCGGCGGCGAGGGCCACGAGGAGTGGTGCGACAGCGACGTGCTGCGCATCCTGCGCCAGCGGTCCCTGGCCGCCCTGCGGCGGGAGGTGGAGCCGGCCGAGGCCGCTACCCTGGCCCGCTTCCTGCCGGCCTGGCACGGGGTGGCGGCCCTCGGCGAGGACGCCGGGGGGGCCGGCGTGGACCGGCTGGCGGAGGTCGTCGGCCAGCTGGAAGGGCTGGCCCTGCCGGCCAGCGTGGTGGAGGCCGACGTGCTGTCCGCCCGGGTTAAGGGCTACGACCCCCGGCTGCTCGACGAGCTGCTGGTCGGGGGCGAGGTGATGTGGGTGGGCGCCGGCCCCATCGGGCGCGACGACGGCCGGGTGGTGCTGGCCCGCCGGGACCACGCCGGGCTGCTCCTTCCCCGGCTGGGCCTGGCGGGCGAGCCGTCACCGGAGCTCGACGGGGAGCTGCACGCGCACCTGCGCGACACCCTGGCGGCCCGGGGGGCGTGCTTCTTCCGGGAGCTGGGCCGCCCCGGGGCCTCTGACGCCGAGCTGCTCGAGGCCCTGTGGGACCTGGTCTGGGCCGGGGAGGTGACCTGCGACGGGTTCGCCGCGCTGAGGGCCGCCGTGGCCCCGGCCGGGCGCGCCGGCCGGTCGCGTGCCGCCCGGGGCCCGTCCGGCCTGCCCGGTCGCAGCCTGCGCCCCCGGCCCGGCTCCATCCGGGTGGCCGCCCCGCCACGCGGTCAGGGCCGCTGGTCGCTGGTGTCGCGGGAGCTCGGACCGCTCCCGGCGGGTCCCCGGGCCGACGCCGAGGCAGCGGTGGCGGTGGCTTCGGCCCTCCTCGAACGCCATGGCGTGCTCACCCGCGACGCGGTGAGGGCGGAGGCCGTGCCCGGCGGATTCGCCGGCCTGTACCCGGTGCTGAAGACCCTGGAGGAGTCCGGCCGGATCCGCCGGGGGTACTTCCTGGCCGGGATGGGCGGGGCCCAGTTCGCGGTGCCGGGAGCGGTGGACCGGCTGCGCTCCGAGGCCCGACCGGCGGATGGCGACCGGTCGCCCGTGAGGATGCTCGCCGCCACCGACCCGGCCAACCCGTTCGGTGCCGCCCTGCCGTGGCCGGTCCGGGGGCCGGCCCGGGTGGCCGGGGCGTTCGTGCTCCTCGTGGACGGGGTGGCCAGCCTCTTCGTCGAGAGGGGCGGCCGGGGCCTGATCGCGCTCAGGGAGCCGGACGGGTCGTGGGAGCAGGCGGCGGCGGAGGCGCTGGCCTCGGCGGTGACCGCCGGCCGCTGGCGCCGGCTTCAGCTGCAGCGCTGCCCGGACGAGCTGGCCCCGGCCCTCGAGGCGGTCGGGTTCATCCCCGGGCCGAAGGGGCTGGTCCGCTACGCCTGACCGGTCGGCGGGACCCGCCCGCCTCGCCGGGCCCCGGGCCGGGTAGCCTCTGCGGCCGTGCCCGAACGGCGGTCAGGTCTGGGTCGGCGGCTTCTGGTGGACATGGCCCCGCTGAAACATTCGCGGGACTTCCGCCTGCTGTTCTCCGGGCAGCTGGTCTCCACCCTGGGCACGCAGCTGACGGCCGTGGCCGTGCCGTACCAGGTCTACCGGATCACCCACTCCTCGCTGGACGTGGGCCTGGTCAGCCTGGCCCAGCTGGTGCCGCTGCTGGTCTTCTCCATGGTCGGCGGCGTGCTGGCCGACACCCACGACCGGCGCCGCGTGCTCATGGGGACCGAGTTGCTCCTGGCCCTGACCAGCACCGGCCTGGCGGTCAACGGGGGCCTGGGGCACCCGGCGCTGTGGCCGCTGTTCGTCTTCACCGCGGTATCCGGGGCGCTGGCCGGCCTGGACCGCCCGGCGTTCAACGCCGCCATCCCCCGGCTGGTGCCGACCGGGGACCTGGCCGCCGCGTACGCCCTCTGGCAGGTGCAGTTCCAGGTGGGGATCGTGGTGGGCCCGGCCGTGGCCGGGCTGATCCTGGCCGGGGGCGGGGTGGCGGCGGTGTACTGGCTCGACGTCGCCAGCTTCGTGGTTTCCTTCGTGTCGGTGGCCCTGCAGCGCTCCCAGCGGCCGGAGGGGGCGGTCCGGCCCGGGTGGCGCTCGGTGGGCGAGGGGTTCTCCTACCTGCGGGGGCGCCAGGTCATCCAGGGGGTGTACCTGCTCGACATCGACGCCATGGTCTTCGGCATGCCCCGGGCCCTGTTCCCGGCGCTCGGTCTCAACTTCTTCCACGGGGGCGCCCGGGCCGTCGGGTTCCTCTACGCCGCCCCCGGCGCCGGGGCCCTCATCGGGGCCCTGACCACCGGCTGGGTGAAGGTGGTGCGCCGCCAGGGCCGGGCCGTGATCGTCGCCGTGCTCCTGTGGGGGGCGGCCATCACCGTGTTCGGTCTGGTGGACGTCCTGTGGGTGGCGCTGGTCCTGCTGGCTCTGGCCGGGTGGGCCGACGTGGTATCGGCGGTGTTCCGCAACACCATCCTCCAGACGGCGGTGCCCGACAGCCTGCGCGGCCGGCTGTCGGCCATCCAGATCGCGGTGGTGCAGGGCGGCCCCCGTCTGGGGGACCTGGAGTCAGGGTCGGTGGCCGACGCCTTCGGCTCCACCTTCTCGGTGGTGTCGGGCGGTGTGGCCTGCATGGTGGGGGCGGTGCTCCTGGCGGCGCTCCTGCCGGGATTCCGCCGCCAGGAGGACCGGGCCCCGCTGCCCGCCGCCGAGGCGGCGGGCTAGAGGCTCACACCGGGTCCAGCACCCGGGGGGTGCTACCGGCCGGGGCGTGATCGGCGGGCTCCTCCGGGGTGACCCGCTGGAACCGCTTCTTGCGCCGCAGGAACGGCAGCTCCACGTACCTGTACGACACCGCTCCTGCGGCGATGGACACCGCGATGATCATGGCGTTGTAGGGGTACAGCCCGAGCTGGGCCATGCCCCGGCCGTTCAGCATGATCTCTATGGCGGTCAGCCACAGGTAGATGCCGTACGACCGCTTGCCGACCCAGACCAGGGGTCGCAGCCGGAGGAAGTGGCCTATCACCGGGACCGGCCGGGTGACCAGGTTGGCCAGGATGATGGCCCCGCACACGCAGGCCGCGGGTATGGCGAACCACAGCCCGGCGGGCGACACGAAGAAGCTGAAGCGCATCATGAGAAGCCACAGCACCCCGACGGCGGCCACCGTGGCCCCGGCCAGCAGCCGCGCCGCCCGCCGGCTGAGCGGGGCGCCGTGGCGCGACACCAGCCACAGGGCCACCGCGCAGCCGATGATGAAGGCGTCCGAATGGGTGTCGGTGCCGTAGTACACCCGCCGGATGGGCCAGCCGTGGCGCAGCACCAGGTACCGGTAGACGTCCTCCACGGCTGCCGCGCCGACCAGGAGGGTGGCGATGGCCCGGTAGTTGCGCAGCCGGCGGCACAGCAGGATCAACACGACGGGCCAGATGAGGTAGAACTGCTCCTCGACCGACAGGGACCAGGTGTGGCCCAGGGCGCCCAGGGGGTGGATGCTGGCGTAGAACGCCCCGTTCCAGTTGCCGACGTAGAACAGCACCCACGGCAGGGCCAGCAGCGTCGGGTGCGACCAGGTGTTGTGGCGCATCAGTTCGGCCAGGCCGCCCACCACCACCAGCAGCACCGCCAGGGCCGGGAACAGCCGCAGCGCCCTGCGGCCGTAGAACGCCTTCAGGCTGATCCGGCCCCGCTCCTCCCGCTCGGTCACGAGCAGGGATGTGATGAGGAACCCCGACACCAGGAAGAACATGTCCACCGACAGGTAGCCGCCGCTCGGTCGCAGCGGGTTCCAGCTCGGGGTGAAGGGAGAGAAAAGGTGGTAGAGGGCCACCACGAACAGCATCAGAGCCCGCACCCCGTCCAGCTCGGTCCACTTGCGGTCCCGGTCGGGCAGAGCCTGGCGGGCCACGGCCTTCAGGCGGGCGCCCAGCCGGATCCGGACCCGGTGGCCGGCCAGGTGGTCCACCGCCGCGAGGAGCGCGGCGCCGGTTGCCGCGGTGGCGACCACGAACAGCAGGTCCAGCACCGCCCCGGGCAGCGGCGGCGACCATCCTCCCGGCACCTTCGTGAGCGGCGACAGCGGCCCCCCGCTGCCCACCAGGTAGCGGTGCAGGCACCACCCGAAGGCCACGATCTGACCGGCTCCGGCGCCCCACACCACCACCCGGGCCACCCGCCTGTCATCGGCTGACCGGTGCCCGGCGAGGACCGCTGCGGCCACCACCGGCAGCCCCATGTAGAGCGGCAGGAAGTAACGGCCGAAGCCGATGAAGCCGTGGGTCCGGGCTCCGGCGGTGACTATGGCGGTGGGCAGCACCAGAGCGGCCACGCCCATCGCCACCAGCATGCGGCGCTCCTCCCGACCCTCCAGGCGGGCCCACGCGGTGACGACCAGCAGCCCCACCAGGGCCACCCAGATGATCACCACCACTTGTGGCACCGGAACCGCCAGGCCGAACATGCCGACGGCCTGCTGTACGTACCCGGTGGCCTGGCCCACCGCGTCGTGCAGCAGGGTCAGGGTCGACGTGCCCTTCGCCGGCAGGGGCCCGTCGAGGGTCCGAAGGGCGTGCTCGGCCAGGGTCCACCCGGTGGTGCCGGCGGCGGCCGCCACCAGCGCCGCGGCGACCCCCCGCACGTCCCAGCGGGCCACCAGCCGCCGCAGCGCCGGCTTGCTCCACCAGGCCGGTGCCACCACGATCACGGCGGTGAGGGTCCACACCGGCGATATGGGCCGGGCCACGGTGAGAAGGACGCCGGAGACGGCGATGCCGGCCAGCAGCGGCCGGGGCGGGTCGTCCCGGTAGCGGGTGGCCATGACCACCAGGCCGCTCCAGAAGGCCAGCGCCGCGGCCACCTCGAGGGAGCTGGGGTTGACCACCGCCGACAGGTACAGCGCCTCAGGGGTGACCGCCAGCAGGACCGCCGCCAGGGGCAGAGGGGAGCGGACCCGCACCAGGGCCAGGGTCACGGCGAAGGCGATCAGGGCGTCGATGAGCAGGGCGCTGATCAGCCGGACCAGGTAGAAGCCCACCGGGGCCCTGAACAGCAGCGTGGGCCACCCGACCAGGGCGTAGTACACCGGCGGGTAGCGGCCCACGTAGATGGCCGCGGTCACCGGGCGGGTGGAGGCCGGGAAGCGGCCCTCGCAGCCGGCCGGGATCCGCTGGTCGAAGGCGTAGCACAGCGGGGCGCGCAGGGCCGCTCCGTAGTCCGCCGGCACCCGGGCCATCACGTCGAGGGGGGTCCGCCCGGCTGCACTCGGGTCGACGATCTGGCCGCGCACGACCGTGGCCGCCCGCACGATGTGCTCGTTCTCGTCGGGGGAGGCGCCGAGCGGGGTGGCCAGGCTCCACAGGGTGCTGAACACCACCAGGGCACCCATCACCCAGGCGAAGCACCGCCTGGCGTCGAGACCCGTGTTGTTCCCTTCGGAGACCGTGAGTGCCATCCCTGCCCCGGATCGCGTTCGAGGATCGATGAGAAGGTACTTATCCTCGCACAACGCCGGATCCTCCCCAGCCGGAAATCCGCGTCGGAACCGGACCGGGCGGCGCTTGGGTACAGTCCCGGGCCGTGTTCGTGATCGAGCCGGCGGCCTCCGCCACGCCTGAAGTGGTCGACGCCATCGCCCGGCTGCTGCCCCTCCTGTCCAAGTCCGCGCCGGCCCCGACGGCCGAGGAGCTGGCCGAGATCATCGCCTCGCCGGCCACCACGCTCCTCCTGGCCCGCGACCCTGAGGACGGGCGCATCGTGGGCACCCTGACGCTGGCCATGTTCCGCACCCCGACCGGGGTGCGGGCGTGGATCGAGGACGTGATCGTCTCGGAGGAGGTGCGGGGGCGGGGCTGCGGCGAGGAGCTGACCCGGGCCGCGCTCGACACCGCCCGCCGGGCCGGGTCGCGCACCGTGGAGCTGACCTCCCGGCCTTCACGCCAGGCGGCCAACCGGCTCTACCAGCGGATCGGCTTCAAGGCCCGGGAGACCAACGTCTACCGCTACGACCAGCCCTGAGGAGGGCTAAGGGAGTGGCCCGGCCCTCCGCCACGGCCCGGGTCTGGCCCGTGTCCGGGCAGCCGCCACGGCGCAGCGGTGTCGGCGGGCCGGGCCAGCCTCTCCTGCTCGGCCACCAGTTCCCCCGGCGTGGACGGCCAGGTCGCGTCAGCTGCAGGCAATCGGTGCCGACGCTACCCCCGCTCGGCAAGGATGAGCGGCTGGCGCGGAGGGATCGCCTCTTTTTCCCTCCGGTCGGACATGGAGAGCCGGGTACCCGGGGAAACGGAGTGGAGCATGGCTGGTCGACTGGACGGACGGGTGGCGCTGGTGACCGGCGCCAGCTCGGGTATCGGCGCGGCCGTGGCCCGGGCGCTGGCCGCCGAGGGAGCCACGGTGGTGGTCAACTCCCGGTCCTCGGTCACCGAGGGTCGGGCGGTGGCCGCCGAGGTCGGCGGCTCCTACCATCAGGCCGACGTCGCCGATCCGGACCAGGCCCGGGCCCTGGTCGCCGGGGTGGTCGCCACCCTCGGCCGCCTCGACATCCTGGTCAACAACGCCGGCACCACCCGGGTGATCCCCCACTCCGACCTGGAGGCCGCCACGCCGGAGATATGGGCGGAGCTCTACGCGCTCAACGTCATCGCCCCGTTCGTCCTCACCACCGCCGCCGTCGAGCACCTGAGGCAGGCGCCGGCCGGCGGGGTCGTGGTCAACATGGGCTCGCTGGCGGGGGTCCGCCAGACCGGGTCGTCCATCCCCTACGCCGCCAGCAAGGCCGCCCTGCACCACCAGACCAGGCTCCTGGCCGCCACCCTGGGCCCGCAGGTGCGGGTCAACGCGGTGGCCCCGGGCCTGGTCGACACCCCCTGGACCGCCGACTGGCACGCGGTGCGCCAGGCCGTCAGCGCCGGATCGCCGATGCGGCGGCCGGCCACCCCGGAGGACGTGGCCCATCTGGTCGTGGCCCAGGTGACCTCCGAACTGCTCACCGGAGAGGTGTGGGTGATCGACAGCGGAGATC
>JAKAXN010000181.1 GCA_021816565.1 Actinomycetes bacterium | reverse complement strand
CAGCAGGCTCTCCACCTCGGCCTTCTCCACGCTGTAGGTGCTGGTGGGGATGCCGCCGGCCGGCCAGCTCTCGTCCACCCGGCGGTCCTTGGGGCCGGGGGAGTAGGCCCCCACCGACGACGCCACCACCACCCTGGGACAGCCCGCTGCGGCCACCGCGTCCAGCAGCCGGCGGGTTCCTTCCACGTTGACCCGGTCCATGAGGGCCCGCCGCCGCGACGGCTGTATGAGCCACGCCAGGTGGATCACCGCGTCGGCGCCGCGCAGCAGGCCCTCCAGGTCGGATCCGGTCACGTCCGCCTGCCTCCACTCGACGGCCGGGTCGTGCGAACCGGCCGGGCCCGGGCCCCGCCGGGACAGGGCCAGCACCGACGTCACCGCCGCCTCGTCGTGCAGGGCCCGCAGCACCGCGGTCCCCACGTTGCCCGATGCTCCTGTCACGACCACTCGCATCCCCCCGGGCTACCCGGCTGGCGGCCCCGCCAACCGGTCGGCGCCGGCGGCTGCTCCGGCCGCGTCGGCGGCGGCCTGCTGGCGCTCGAAGTCCTCCTGCTGGGCGACCGCCCGGCGGTGCCGGCGCTCGCCGTCGGATCCGGCCGGGCGGCGGTCCAGCTCCTTCAGCTGCTCCGACCGTCCGTAGGTGACCAGCACGTCGCCGGCCCGCACCACGGTGGCCCCGGTCGGCGCCCCGACGTAGCTGCCGTCGGTGCGGGTGAGACCCAGCACCGCCACGCCCTCGTCGCGGAGCCCCAGCTCGGCCAGGGTCCGCCCGGCGGTCCAGTCCCCGTCGCTGACGGCCCATTCGTGGATGGCGTAGTCGCCCGCCAGCTGCAGCAGGCCTCCCAGGTCCCGGCCGGAGAGGTCGGTGTGGTCGTGCAGGAACCGCCCGATCAGCTCGGTCAGGCGCCGGTCGACCCACCGGCTGCGCGACACGAAGATCAGGGCCAGGAGGCCCAACCCCAGCTCCAGGACCTGCTGCCACTCGCGCCCGAGGGCCCCGCCCCGGAAACCCAGGATCAGCGACCCCGCCGACGCCACGATCCCGGCGTTGCCGAGCAGCATCAGCGTCATGATCACCTTCCGGCGGAGCGGGTGGTCGACCACCCGCTCCGACTCGCTGGTGGTGAACCCGGCCCCGGTGAACGCCGAGCGGGCCTGGAAGCGGGCCGACGGCTTGGACATCCCGGTGGCGACCAGGATCACCGTGGCCACCCTGGTGATCAGCAGGGACAGGGCGACGATCAGCAGCAGCGACGAGATGGCGACCACACAGGAGGTATTCCCCCGATGCTCCCGTAGGTGTCAGGTGGCTAGCGTCGGCGTCCATGGCCGATCCGGCGTTCGCCACCGACCCTGCTACCGCCGCCTACTACGACCAGCGGGCCCGGGAGTACGACGAGTGGTACGAGGGGCGGGGCCGCTTCGCCGACAGGGACCGCCCCGGCTGGGACGTCGAGGTCCGCGGGCTGATCGACCTGGTCCGCTCTCTCCCGCCGGCGAGGACCGTGGACGTCGCCTGCGGGACCGGGTTCCTGTCCCGGCACCTGCGGGGGTTCGCTCTGGGCGTGGACCGCAGCCTCTCCATGGTGTCGATCGCCCGGGGCCGCATCGGGTCCGGGGCGGTGGTTGTCGCCGACGCCCTGGCCGTGGCCCTGTCGGGGCGGTCCTTCGACCGGGTCTTCACCGGGCATTTCTACGGGCACCTCCCGCCCGGCGAGCGCCGGCGCTTCCTCGACCAGGCCCGCCGGCTGGCCCCCGAGGTGGTGGTGGTCGACTCCGCCCTGCGTCCCGGGGTGGAGCCGGAGCAGTGGCAGGAGCGGGTGCTCAATGACGGGTCCGTCCACGCCGTCTACAAGCGCTATCTGACCTCCGGGCAGCTGGCCGACGAGATCGGCGGGGAGGCCGTCCTCGACGGCCGCTGGTTCGTCGCCGCCCGGCGGCGGTGGTAGCCGGGCCGCCACCACCGCCGAGCGGACGTTCTCAGCGGTGCACCGTGGACATGTCGGCGTAGCGGTCGCCGGCCGCCGCGCCGGCGGGGGCCGCCTCGTCGATGGCCCGCAGGTCGTCCTCGCTCAGCCGGATACCGGACGCCGCGATGTTCTCCTCGAGGTAGCGGCGCCGCTTGGTGCCCGGGATGGGCACCACGTCGTCGCCCTGGGCCAGCACCCAGGCCAGGGCCAGCTGGCTGGGGGTCACGTCCCGGGCGGCCGCCAGCTCCCGGACCCGGTCCACCAGCTCCAGGTTCTTCTGGAAGTTGTCCCCCTGGAAGCGGGGTGAGTGGCGGCGGAAGTCGTCGGGGCCGAGGTCGTCGAGGGTGCGGATCTGACCGGAGAGGAACCCCCGCCCGAGCGGGGAGTAGGCCACGAAGCCGATGCCGAGCTCCCGCACCGTCTCCAGGACGCCGTTGTCCTCGACGTCGCGCGACCACAGCGACCACTCCGTCTGCACAGCTGTCACCGGGTGGACCCGGTGGGCCCGGCGGATGGTGTCGGGAGCGGCCTCGCTGATCCCCAGGTGGCGCACCTTGCCGGCGGCCACCAGCTCCGACATGGCCCCCCACGTGTCCTCCACCGGGACGTCGGGGTCCACCCGGTGCTGGTAGTAGAGGTCCACGTGGTCGACGCCGAGGCGGGCCAGGCTGGCGTCGCAGGCCTGGCGGACGTACTCCGGGCGGCCGTTGACGCCGACCCGGCTTCCGTCCTCGCGCCGCTCGTTGCCGAACTTGGTGGCCAGCACCACCTGGTCGCGTCGCCCGGCGATGGCCCGGCCGACCAGCTTCTCGTTGGTGAACGGCCCGTACATGTCGGCGGTGTCCAGGAAGTCGACTCCGGCTTCGAGGGCGGCGTGGATGACCGAGATGGACTCCTGCTCGTCGCCTCTGCCGTAGAACTCCGACATCCCCATGCAGCCCAGGCCCTCGGCCGAGACCTCCAGCGCGGCGGGGCCGGATCCGAGCGTGCGGCGGGAGACGGTCATGTCATACCTCCTGGGGGGTGGGGGGCTTCCACGCTATCGGTGAACCGTTCGTCCACCGACGGGCTTTTCCGCCGGTGGGTCCAGCTCGTGCCTTCGCGGCCGTAGCGGTGGCGATCATCCGGATGGGGTGATCCCCCGGCGGACCGGGCCCGCCACACTCGCTTAGGGGCTGGAGGAGGGATCGCACGTGAGCCAGATCGTCGACATCCGACCGCGTTCCGGGGCTTCTGTCGCCGACCGGGCCGAGGCCGGCCGGGCCGCCCGGGAGCGGGTGCCGCTGGAGGCCCACGGGGACTGGAAGCCGGCGCCCGGCCGGCGCAGCCCGGTCGACGTGCTCGAGACGCAGGCGGCGGCCCGCCTGCCCGATCTGGTCCCGGTCCGCTACGGCAGGATGCTGCTGTCCCCGCTGTCGTTCTACCGGGGCGCAGCGCTGGTGATGGCCAACGACCTGGCCCCCTCGCCCTCGTCGGGGTTCACCGTGCAGGCCTGCGGCGACGCCCACCTGTCCAACTTCGGCATCTTCGGCACCCCGGAGCGGGACCTGGCCTTCGACGTCAACGACTTCGACGAGACCCTGCCCGGCCCGTGGGAGTGGGACGTCAAGCGGCTGGCCGCCAGCCTGGCCATCGCCGGCCGCTACGACGGGTTCGACCGGGCCACCCGCCGGGCCATCGTGACGGCCTGCGCCCGCTCCTACCGCACCGCCATGGAACGTTTCGCCTCCATGAAGTTCATGGACGTCTGGTACACCCGGGTGGACTCGGCGGTGATGCAGCAGTGGAGCTCGCAGGTGACCAAGAAGCAGCGGAAAAAGGTCCAGAAGACCGCGGCCAAAGCGCTGGCCAAAGACTCGACCCGGGCGCTGTCCAAGCTGACCACCAGCGAGGGGGGCGAGTTGCGCTTCGTATCGCAGCCCCCGCTGCTCGTGCCCATGTCGGAGCTGATGACCGGGGGTGAGCGGACCGAGGCGGTGGAGTGGCTCCGGGGCCTCCTCGACCAGTACGCCACCAGCCTGCGTCCCGAGCTGCGCCACCTCCTCGCCAACTACCGGATGGTCGACATGGCCCGGAAGGTGGTCGGCGTCGGAAGCGTCGGTACCCGGGCCTTCGTCATCGCCATGCAGGGCCGCGACCAGGCCGACGCCCTGGTGCTGCAGGCCAAGGAGGCGACGGCCTCGGTGCTGGAGGAGTTCGTCGGGGCCAGCGCCTTCGCCCACCACGGCCAGCGGGTGGTGGTCGGGCAGCGGAGCATGCAGGCGGCCAGCGACATCCTCCTGGGCTGGGTCCGCTCCCCGGGCGTGGACGGGATCGAGCGCGACTTCTACGTCCGCCAGCTGTGGGACTGGAAGGGATCCATGGACGTGGAGGGGGCGCTGCCGAGCGGCCTGGGCGTCTACGGGGAGCTGTGCGCCTGGACCCTGGCCCGGGCCCACGCCCGCACCGGTGACGCCGTGGCCATCTCCGCCTACCTGGGAGAGGGCGACCGGTTCGACCGGGCGATCAGCCGCTTCGCCGAGGTCTACGCCGACCAGAACGAAGCCGACCACCAGGCCCTGGCCCAGGCGGTGCAGGACGGCCGGGTGCAGGCCCTGACCGGGCTGTAGGCCCCGCCGGTCCGGAACGGGACTTCCTGCCCTGGCCGGCGGGCCGGCCGGCGCCGATGCTGAGGGGGTGAGCGAGGTGCGCATCCGTCATGCTGCGCCGGGTGACGAGTCGGCGCTGCGGGAGTTCCTGGCCGGGCTCTCCGAGCGGTCCCGCTACATGCGCTTCTTCCAGGGCCAGGCCCGCCTGGACGACAACGCCGCCGCCCTGGCCAACTGCGAGAGCCACGACGGGGTGGGCCTGGTGGCGGTCGACGACTCGGACGCGGTGGTGGCCCACGCCCACCTGTTCCGCACCGGCACCGGGCTCCACGAGATGGGCATAGCCGTAGCCGACACCCACCAGCGGCGGGGCCTGGGCGCCCGGCTGCTGGGCGCTCTCGGCCGGGAGGCCGGCCAGAGAGGCATCCGGTCCTACCGGGCGGTGGTGCTGAGCAGCAACCAGCCCATGCTCCGGCTGCTCAGCTCCATCGGCTGCGTCATCGCCGACAGCGACACCGACTTCTTCGACCTGGTGGTCGGGACCGAGGGCACCATGCCGGCCTGGCCTGCGGAGCCCGGCGGGCGGCCCCGGGTGCTGGTGGAGGGTCAGGGCTGGTACTCCTCGGCGGAGAGCGCTGCCGTCGCGTCCCTGGGTTGTGACACCCTCCGCTGCACCGGCCGGCTCCCGTCCCACAGCTGTCCGCTCCTCGACGGCGGGTCCTGCCCGCTCGTCGACGGCGCCGACCTGGTGGTGGTGGCCTTCGGGCCCGGCGACCCCAACCGGGCGGTCCTCGCCGCGCACCGGTCCCGGCCCGGGTCCCCGCCGGTGGTGGCCGTGAGCCGGGGCGGTGCCGCCCCGGCCGGATCGGTACCCGGCCCCCGGACCGACGCCGGGGCCTTCGCCGACGCCGTCGGGCGGGCCCTCGGGTCGGCTGCGCCCTAGACATCCCCCGGGAACCCCGCCCCGGGTCCCGCCGGTAACGTTCACGCAGTGGACCATCTCACCGTCCGACCGGGGCGACGGGCCGGCCGACCCGGACCGGGTCCGACCGGCCATCCGGAGGGCCGCCTGGCCGGCGCCGCCCCGATCCTCCTGGCCGAGGGAGCCGCCACGGCGGTCCTCATCGCCGCCGGGCTGTCCCTGGTGATCATGGACAGCACCCACGGGCCGGTGGCCCGGCTCATCGCCGCCGGTGCCCCCCGGCGCCTGGTGACCGGTTTGCTGTTCGGCTCGGTGGGGGCCCTGGTCACCATCTCCCCTCTGGGCCGGAGGAGCGGGGCCCATCTGAACCCGGCCGTGACGCTGGCTTTCCTCCTGCGCGGCAAGATCGGCGCCGGCCTGGCCGCCGGGTACGTGGCCGCCCAGGCCATCGGCGCCACGGCCGGCGCGGCCCTGCTGCTCGTATGGGGGGCGACCGGTCGTCGGGCGTCGTTCGGGGCCACCCTGCCCGGTCCGGGCTACGGCCCGTGGGCCGCCACCGCAGGGGAGATCGCCACGACCTTCACCCTGGTCGTGCTGCTGTTCGCCGTGCTCGGCGGCCGGGCGACGCGGCGCTTCGCGCCCGGGTTGATGCCGCCCCTGTACGCCGTCATGGTGTGGCTGGAGGCACCGGTATCGGGCACCAGCACCAACCCGGCCCGCAGCCTCGGGCCGGCCGTGATCGCCGGTGCGTGGCACGACTTCTGGGTGTACCTGATCGGCCCGTGCGCCGGGGCCGCGCTCGGGGTGCTGTTCCTGCGGACCGTCCTGCCGGATCTCGAGCCGGAGGTGGCGAAGGTGTTCCACTTCGCCGAGGCCGAGTTCACCCTTCTCCGCTGACCGGGCCCGGCGGGCACCACTAGGGTTGGGGCGGTTTGGCTGAGCGCAGGTACGGACGATCGGTGGGCCGCCGCCCGGCGGGGCCGTCGCAACCCCCTGACGCCGCCCCGGCCCGGCGGCCGGCGCAGGACGCCGAGCTCGTGCACCGCATCCTGGACTTCGCCCTGCGCGCCGGCGGGGTGATGCTGAGCAGCGGGGCCAGCACGATCGACGTCGAGGCGACCATCGTCGAGATGGCCCGGGCCTGCGGACTCGACGGCTGCGAGGTCGACGTGACCTTCACCTCGATGACCGCCTCCTACGCCGTCACCAGGGGGGCCGAGCCGGTGACCACCCTTCAGGTCGTCAGGCGCCGGACCGTGGACTACGAGCGCCTGGCCGGCGTCTACGAGCTGCGCCTCGACCTGGTCGCCGGGCGCGTCACCCGCGAGGCCGCCTTCGCCCGGCTGGACGCCCTGCTCGCCTCGGGCCGGAGGCGCAGGGACGTCGTCCTTTTGAGCTGGGCCGGAATGGCGGCCGCCTTCACCCTCCTGCTCGGAGGGGCCGCGCTGGTGGCTGCGGTCGCCTTCGCGTCGACCGCGGTGGTCTACCGGGTCAACCTCACCCTGTCCCGGCGGGGGATCCCGGACTTCTACCTGTCCGCGCTGGGGGCGTCGGTGGCGACGGGCTTCGCCATGCTCCTCACGGCCCTGAAGGCGCCGGCGGTGGCCTCCCTGGTCGTGGCCGGGGGCATCATGGTGCTGGTACCCGGCTACGCCCTGGTGGCCAGCGTGCAGGACGCCCTCACCGGCTTCCCCATCAGCGGCGGAGCCCGGGGCCTGGAGGTGCTGCTGACCGCCACCGGGATCATCACCGGGGTGGCGGTCACGCTGGACGCGTCGGCGTCGGTCGGCCTGCCCGTCCACCTGTACTCGGTGGCGCTCACCCCCCTCGTCCGCGCCCCGGTGCAGATCGCCGCGGCCGGCGTGGCATCAGCCCTCTACGGTGCGGCCACCTCGGTCCCGCTGCGGTCGCTGCTCGCCGCGGGCGGCACCGGGGCGTCCGGGTGGGCGTGCTACCTGGGGTTGCGGCACGCCGGTGCCTCGCTCATCCTCGGCACGGCCGTCGCCGCTGTCGTGGTGGGCGGGATCGGCAGCGTGGTGGCGGCCAGAGGCCGGACCCATCCCTACGTGCTCATCGTCCCCGGGATCATGCCCCTGGTGCCGGGGCTGACCATCTACCAGGGGATGCTCCAGCTGTTCAACGGCAGCGGGGGAGGGCCGGCCATGCTCCTCCAGGCGCTGGGCATGGGGCTGGCCATCGCCGCCGGGGTCACCCTGGGCAGCACCGCGGTCCGCCCCCTCAGGCGGGCCCCCGGACCGCTCCGGCGCTGACCGCCCCGACCCCGGCGGGCTGCTAACGCTTTGCGATGTAGTCCAGGGCCCGTTCCAGGAGGCCCGAGGCCCGCCGCAGGTCCGCGGAAGCGGGTGGCGCGGCCTCGGCCAGGCGGTCGCCCAGCTCCACCGGGAGCTCCGGGACGGCCCGGGCGGCGATCCCCACCCCGACGCCCGCGGCCTGCCTGACCAGCTGCGGGTCGACCGACCACACCACCTCGAACAGCCGGCCCGCGTCCCGGCGGTGGTCCTGCCCCGGCGGCTCCCAGCCGAGGACCAACGCCGGCAGCTCAGGGCTGTCGCACACCAGGGCCCATTCCCGCTGGAGGGGCGACTCCGCGGCGATCGGCACCTCGGACATGCGCCCGTCGAGGGTGCGGGGCCGGTCGAAGTCGGCGAAGGCGATGGTGTAGTAACCGGTGGTCGCCATGCTCTCCCAACGGCGCCGGGCCGACTCGTAGAACCGGGTCTTCTGGAACGCCCCGATCAGCAGCGGGCCCGAAGCGGCGGCGCAGCACTGGTCCTCCACGGCCCAGGTCAACGCCAGGAGCATCTTCTTGTCCATCCGGTGCACCGCCAGCTCCGGGTGGAGCCGGCGTACGGCCGCATAGATCGAGCTCTCCTGTTCCGAGCGGGCCGCCCGGCGGGCCTGGTCCACCGCCGCCCCGAGGGCCACCCCACCGTCCCGGCGCCGGATGATGTCGCTGACCAGACGGCAGTCGCTCTCCCGGTACCGGCGTTGCCCCCCGGCGCTGCGCTGTGGAGCGGGGATGCCGTAGCGGACCTCCCAGTTGCGCAGACCGGCCACGGTCATGCCGGTCCGCTCCGCCACCTCACCGATGGAGAGGGTGGCCGGCTCGCGGTCCGCCGGAGAATCGTCGTAGGAGCTCATCAGGGTGATACGATACTCCTAGTCGACATGACTAGGTACGGATGGTGGCCTC
>JAKAXN010000180.1 GCA_021816565.1 Actinomycetes bacterium | reverse complement strand
CCGCGACGGCCGTTACCTGTACTGCAGCCCGGCCGTGACCGCCCAGATGGGCTACGACCCGGGGGAGCTGCTGGGCGTGGACCCGTTCGGCTTCGTGCACCCCGACGACCATGCGGCCATCGAACGTTTCAGGAGCGTGGCCGACGGGTTGACCATGGAGGCGAAGCTGGACTACCGGCTGCCCCACCGCGACGGTTCCTGGCGCTGGATGGAGTCCATCGCCCACAACCGCCTGGCGGATCCCGCCATAGCGGCGGTGGTGGTCACCACCCGGGACGTCACGAGTCGCCGGCGACGGGCCGCCCAGCAGGTGGCGATCGCCGATCTGAGCAGCGCGGCCCTCCAGGGGAGCTCCATCGACGACCTCATCCAGAACACCCTCCACACGGTCACCGGGGTGCTCGAGGTGGACCGGTCGGTCATAGCCTCAGCAGGTGAGCAGGGCGCCATTCGGGTGGCGTTCGAGTCCGGCCGGCTCACCGGCGACGGGAGTGACGCCGCCGGTCCCGAGAGCGACTGCAGGCTGTCCGCCGCCGCCCACCAACTCGGCACCCCGGTGGTAAGCGAACGTGGGCGGTCCGGCCCGGGGGTGCCGGTCGACGACCTGCCACCGGGCTGCACCAGTGGGGCATCCACCCCGATCAGGCCGGCGTCGGGGCCGGGCGGGGCGCTCACCGTGTACTCCTCGGCGCCGCGGACGTTCTCCGGCGACGACATCTCCTTCCTCGAAGCGGTGGCCAACATGGTGGCGTCGGCTCTCACCCGCCACCACATCGAGGAGGAGCTGCGCCGCCAGGCCCTCCATGACAACCTGACCGGGTTGCCGAACCGGGTGCTGGCGCAGCAACGCCTGGCCACCGCCCTGGCGCGCCTGCAGCGCCACCGGGGCAGCGTGGCGGTCCTGTTCGTGGACCTCGACAACTTCAAGCTGGTCAACGACACGCTCGGCCACTCCGCCGGCGACTCGGTCGTGACGGCGGTGGCCCGCCGGATCACCGCTTCGGCGCGCGCCGCTGACACCGTGGCCCGCCTCGGGGGCGACGAGTTCGTCGTCGTGTGCGAGGACACCGATGCGACCGCCGCAGCGTCTCTGGCGGAGCGGATACGCCGGGAGGTCAGCGTCCCGATGGACCTGGCCGACCAGTCGATCGCCGTCACCGCCAGCGTCGGCTTCGTGGTCACCGACGACCCGGCGGTGGATCCGGGCGGCCTGCTGGCCGAGGCGGACATGGCCATGTACGACGCCAAGCAGTCGGGTAAGGACTGCTACGCCATCTTCGCCCCCCACATGAGGACCCGGGCCTCCGAGCAGCTCGATGCGGTGTCGGGGATCCGGCTCGGTCTGCACCGGGGGGAGTTCCGGCTCCACTACCAGCCCATCGTGGATGCCCGCTCCGGCCAGACGGTCGGGACCGAAGCCCTGCTCAGATGGCAGCACCCCACAGCCGGACTGATCCCGGCCGGCCAGTTCATCGACCACGCCGAGGCCTCGGGTCTGATCCTGCCGCTCGGCGAGTGGATCCTCCGCACGGCCTGCCACCAGTCTGCGGAGTGGAGACGGCAAAGACTGCCCAGCCGCGTGTCGGTGAACATCTCGGCTCTGCAGCTCACCGGTTCGGATGTGGTGTCGGTGGTGAGGACCGCCCTGGAGGAGACCGGCGCCCACCCGGGCGACATCTCCCTGGAGGTCACCGAGAGCGCCGTGATGACCGACGTGGACCGAGCCCACGAAGCCATGGCCGCGCTCAGGGCCATCGGCCTGCTCGTGGGCATGGACGACTTCGGCACCGGCCACTCCTCCCTGTCGCATCTGGCCCGCCTGCCGGTCGACTTCGTCAAGATCGACCGGTCCTTCGTGGGCCACAGCCCGGCACCGAGGGCGGCCGCCCTGCTGGAAGGCATCGTCGCCCTCTGCCGGGCGCTGGATCTGCCCACCATCGCCGAGGGCGTGGAGACCGACGAGCAGCGCCGCCAACTGGAGCAGCTGGGGGTGGCCTACCTGCAGGGATTCCTCTTCGGTGGCGCCGCCGCGCCGGAGGAGCTGAGCCACCCGGCGCCATCTCATCCCGGCCGGGTGACGGCCGCGTAGGCCACCGGGCAGCACACTTCTCGGTGTGACACCCCCCAACAGCTCGCGGTCCCGCCGGTGGGTCGAGTTGGCGGCCGGTGCGGTGCTGGTAGCCGCTGCCGCCGAGGAGCTCAGCTACCTCCGCCACCGGCTGCGGCGCCAGACCCAGGCCTGGTGGGACGAGGCCGAGCACCGGGACCATTACGGGGTGGAACGCTCGATGCTCGACCTGCTGCTCCCGAGGATCCTGGTCCGCCGGCTGCGGGCCTGACCGGCCAACCCCGGACGGCACCTCGTCCGGGACCTTGGTCGGGATTCAGGTGTCACCTACATCGGGTGACGGAAGCCCGGCCAGGCGACGTGATGCTGGACCCGAACCTCGAGAAAGAGAGCACCGCCATGGCCGATCTGCTTGGCACTTCATATCCACTGCTGGACGTCTTCTTCACCACGCTATGGATCGTGGGATTCGTGCTGTGGATCTGGTTGGTGATCGCCATCTTCACAGATCTTTTCCGCGATCACGCCATGAGCGGATGGGCCAAGGCCGCATGGATCCTGTTCGTCCTGATCCTGCCGGTGATCGGAGTACTCACCTACCTCATCGCCAGGGGTGGGTCCATGCGGGAGCGGGCCGCCGAGGATGCCAAGGCCCAGGAGCAGGCCACCCGGGAGTACATCCGCAGCGTGGCCGGCAGCGAGGGATCCGCTACCACCGCCGACGAGCTGAGCAAGCTGGCCTCCCTGAGAGATCAGGGGGTCATCTCCCAGCAGGAGTTCGAGGAGCAGAAGAACCGGCTCCTCTCGAACGCCGCCTGACCGCCCCCTCCGAGCCACCGTTGATGGCCCCCTCCGGGGGGCCATCAACGCGTGTCCGGATCGGCCCGACCGGACAGCCGGCCGGGCCGTTCCCGGGGCTGCCCGATCAGGCCAGTCCGAGTTCCTCGGCCCGGTCTATCGCCTCCCGCCGGCAGTTGACCCCCAGCTTGCGGTAGATGGTGCGCAGGTGCGTCTTCAGCGTGTTCACGGAGATGAACAGCCGGGCCGCCATCTGGGTGCTCGAGAGAGGAGTCGGCAGGTACCGGATGATCTCGCGCTCTCTGACGCTCAGCCCGAGCAGAGCGGGAAGCGGAGCGCCGCCCGGTCGGCCCGGTTCCCCCCCGAGAGCGGGCTGGGGACCCGGAGCGTTCCTCGTGGCGCTCCGCAACAGCCGGGCGACCGGGGGGCCCCCGTCGATGAGGAGTTGCACGCAGCCGCGCTGCTCGGCGATCGCCACCAACCGGACAGCCCGGCGGAGAGCCTGACGCCGGCGGCCGGTATCGAACTCCACCACGGCGGTCCACATCTCCTTCTCCAGCGACCCCAGAGGGTCGGCCGCTCCGCTCGGCCAGCTTGCGAGCCGGAGGACCGCCAGATCAGCGTCTCCCCCGGCCAGGGCCGCCTGCACTGCCGCCCCGGCCACAGCCGGGGTCCAGGGTCCGCAGAAGTTGCGAAGGACGTGCTCGGCCCTTCCCACGTCTCCCTGCATCAACTCCAGCCGGATTTCGCCGGCGCGCAGCCGCCCCTCGATCAGCGGGGGCAGAGGATCCGGGGACCGGCCCTCGAAGAGGCGGATGGACCGCAGACCGGCCCCCGGGGAGCCTGCCGCCAGTGCGGCGAGGGACCGCTCCACTGCAAGCACCGCCGCAGTCAAAACCGACTGGGCGGACCGTTCCTCAAGTTCGGGGGCCGACAGCCACCGGTCGGCGCCGCCCAGGTCCCCCTCCTCACGGTGCACGTGGGCGAGAGCCAGCACGGCCTCCCTCACCGCCTCCTGGGATCGGGATTGTCCCCGCTCCCGGCGGGCCAGCACCTGCGCCGCCCGGTAACGGGCTGCTCTGTGGTTACCGGTCCACGCCTCGGCCAGGGCCAGGGACGCGCCGGCCTCCGCCAGGAGTTCGGGCGGGACGTCACCAGCCCGCTGCAGGATGGAGAACACCAACCGGCTGGAGTCCAGGTCACCGACCTGCCAGTGGGCTCTCACCAGCGCCACCGAAACCAGGGCGCGAAGTTGACCACGGCCGTCCAGGCCCAGGGCCCCTGGCGCCGGGTCACGCCCGGCAGCCCGCCGCCCGAGCGCCCGGATCCCGGCGGTGACTGCTTCGACCGGCCGGGCGTCGCCGGAAGCCCGCACGGCTTCCATGGCATCCATCAACGCCTGCTCCCCGGTCGAGAGATCCCGGGCGTGGAGTGTCCGGCTGATCTCCCCGGCCCGCTCCGACTCCCCCAGGAGCGTGAGAGCGGCCACCTGCCGCAGCGCCACCCTCTGCCTCCGGCCCCGGGGGTGGACCGGCACTCGGCCCAGCCAGCCCACTGCCTGGTCGAGCCTCCCCCCCCGCCACAGCCGCAGGCCGTGACGGTCGATCAGATCGATCAGCTGCTCCCAGTCCTCGGCCTCCACCAGGTACGGCGCCGCCAATTCCGGCCTGTCGTGGAACAGCAGCCAGGCGGCGGCGGATGTCAGCAGACGCGACTCCGCTGCCGGTTCGCGCTCTCTCAGCTCCTTCCGCAGGACCTCCCGGACGGGAGCGAAGCACCGGTAGAACCCGGGGACGGCGGGATCCGGCCGTATGAGCAGGCGCTCGCGCTCGAGCCGGCGGATGGCGGCCGCGGACCGGGTCCCGGCCCCGACAGCCCGGCACAGGGAGGCGTCGAACGCCGTCAGGACCGACGAGCGGGTCAGGAATCGCCGCAGGTCGTCCGGCTCCCGGTCGAGGATCTCCTGGTGCACGTATGCCGCCAGGTGCCGCCCGACGGGGCCCCTACCCCTCACCGCGTCGTCGGCCGAAGCCCCACTTCTCAAGGAGGCGGCCACCAGGCGGACGGCCACCGGCCAGCCGTCCGTCCACGACATGAGCAAACGCAGCTCACGATCGGTCAGCAGACGGCCGGACATCTCCTGGACCAGCCGGCCGGCCTCCTCCGACGTGAAGGCCAGATCGGCTTCCCCGATGACGGGGATCCCCGATGGCGGGACCGGATCCAGGAGGGGAGATGCACCTGATCGACAGGCGTAGAACAAGTGGATACCCGGGAGCGACCCGGCGAGGGCAGCTCGGACTGCCACACCGGCCGGCTCGCGGGAGTCGCTACCGAGCGGTGACGCCCCGCGGTCGAGAACGGCGACGGTCCGGCCGTCCATTCCCTCGATGAGCTCCGCCCCGGCCGCAAAGAGCATCCCGGCGGAGCCGGGAAGGCGCCGGACGCCCCCCGGGTCTGAGGCGCCGGACCAGGATCGGAGCAGTTGCTTCAGCGCCACCGTCTTCCCGTATCCGGCCGGGGCGCTCAGGAGGGTGAAAGGCCGGCTCAGCCCCCGAGCCAGAAGTTCCGCCACGCGAGGGCGCACCAGGGTGTCGGTTCGGTCGCCCCGCAGTCCGACGCGCTCGGTACCGACGTACCCCGCTGCCAGGTCTGCCACGGTCTGCACAGCAGTCAAGTCTCCTGATCGGCCGCCCCCGGCCTACAGGGCCAATGGTCAGCGGCGGGACCCGCCTGCTGTCACCACAGGTGCAATTCCTCGGCCACGGCAATGGCGTCGCTTCGTTCCGTCACCCCCAGCTTCCGGTAGATGTGCTTGAGGTGGGTCTTCACGGTATTGAGAGAAACGCCGAGAGTCTCGGCGATCTCCAGGTTGGTCATTCTGGTCGGGAGCAGCGGCAGAACCATGTACTCCCGCTCGGTGAGCTGTTCGACCAGGCCCTTGACGGTGCGGGCGGCGGAGGCGACCACCGGACTGTCGCACACCTCCCTCAGGAACGGGGTCGGCGACTCCCGGTACAGGACACGAGCGGCGCTGACGACCGGGGCCGGCCGGAGCACTCCCAGCCACCCCTCCGCCGAGCAGGTTCCGACGGCCTCGGCCAGGCGGGTGCGGGCCAGGTCCGAACGCCCCGACAAGTGATCTACGACGGCCAGCCAGAGGGCCCGCTCGATGCCGGCTCTCGGGGCGGGACCATCCGGCCACTGGCCGATCAGCACCCGGGCCCGGTCCAGATCCAGCCGCTCGACCGCCATCTGGACCTCGACCGACAGAACATCGGAGGTCCGCCGGGGGGATGACCGCAGCGAGTGGGTCGCAGCAGCGGCCTCCCCGGAGGCGAGGAGCAGCCGGGCTTCGGCTGAGCACCAGCGCGCCTCGATCTCCTCGGGCAGCAGACGGTAGCGACGCGACCGTGACCGGTCGGCCTCGAGCGCCGTCAGCCCGGCGGAAGGGCGGCCCTCCGCCCCGGCCAGGAGCGCCTGCTCGATAACCACCAGAGCCGCCGCCGCCCGGTCGGTTCCGGTGGCCTCGGCCAGATCGGCGTCGTGCAACCACGAGCGGGCCTGCTCCATGTCGCCGCGCTCTCTCGCCACCGTGGCCAGCGCGATGCAGGCGGCCGGCGCCATCAGGTCGCTCGCAGCGCGACGGGAGAGCAGGACGGCCCGCCTCCCGGTGCGCTCCGCGACCGTCAGCCGCCCCGACCAGGCATCGGCGAGCGCCATCCATCCCAGAGCCGCGGCCCGCCACATCGGGTGGGCCGCGGTCGCGCTCCGCTCCAGGGCTTCCCGGCCCGACTCCAGACTCCCCTCGTACACGAGCCCGGCCCCTCTCACGGCCTCCGCGGCGCTGGCGATCTCCCCCTTTCCGGGTGCCAGTCCGAGCACGTCGGGGAACCCGCCCCCCGGCTCCTCTCCGACGTCCCGTTCCCGGATAGACCGCAGCACCTCCTCGGCGCCCTCCACGGCATCCCGGGCCCGTCCCGACCGCAGTGCCGCGTAGGCACGGATCAGCTGCCCCATGACCAGGTGGGCCCGCGGGGGTGGGCCGTCCTCCTCCATAGCCGTGAGGACCCGCCCGGCCGCGCCGCTCCGGCCTCCGAGGGCCCAGCCGGCGGCCTCCACCAGGCGTACGGAGGGGTTCTCCACCCGCAGCCGGGCCGGTGCCCCGGCCAGGATGGCGGCCATCGAGCGGGCCCGCTCGGGGTCCAGCATGTCGGCCGAGAAGTCGGCGACCGTGGCGAGGAGGTCCCCCCACGCTCCGGCCTGCGCCAGATACCGGAGGCCGGTGTCGAGCTCGCCCCGGCCGATGTGCCAGCCGGCCGCCGTCCGCAGCAGTTCCGGCTCCAGGGACCGGTCCGATTCCCGCAGCCGACCGCGCAGGACGGTCCGGAAGAGCTGGTGGTAGCGGTACCAGCCGGACCCGGGCTCCTCGACGCTGACGAGAAGGGATCGGCGGAGCAGATCGTCGAGCACCGCCTGGCTGCCGGTACGGCCGGTGAGGGCGTCGCAGAGGGACCCGGTCATCTGCTCCACCACCGAAGTCCGGAGCAGGAACTCGATCGTGACGCCTGGGAGGTGGGACAGCACATGCTCGGTCAGATAGTCCGCGATGCTGCCGTCGTGGCTGCCGAAGGTAGCCACCAGTTCGTCGGCGTCGGCGCCCCCGCGAAGCGACAGGGCAGCCAGGTGCAGGGCCACACCCCACCCTTCCGTGCCCCTGACCAGGCGGCCGATCCGGTCGTCCGTGAGGCGCACGCCGGCCAGCGTGACGACCAGATCGGTGGCCTCCTCCCAGGTGAACGCCAGATGGCTCTGGCGGATCTCGACCAGCTCTTCGGACAAGCTGGGGTGGTAGTAGCGGGGAGGGGGATCCACCTGGCTCGCTATCACGAACCTCAGAACCCTCGGAGAGTGCTCTATCAACGTGGCCAGTTCGTCGAGCCCGACCGGATCGGTCAGCTGTTGGTAGTCGTCGATCACCAGGGCGGTAGGAGGGAGCCGCTCGAGTCGTTCCAGCAGGGCCAGGTCCACGACGCGCACGGGGGTCGGATGCGCTGTGAGGGAGCCGCCGTCGAGCCGGCCGGACCCGACCTCAGCCTGCACGCCCAGGGCCTCGCTGACCGCGCCCATGAGGACCCCGCGGTCGTTGTGCTGCTGCGAGAGGGTCAGCCATCTGACCCGGTGACCCTGATGCGACCGGGCCCACTGGCCGAGAAGCACCGTTTTGCCGTATCCGGTCGGCGCCACCACCGTCGTCAGCTTCTGCTGGACGGCCAACTCCAGGAGGAACAGCAGCCGCCTCCGGACCACGGCGGTCGCCGGTGTGGCGGGAGGCTCGAACCGGGCCGCCCACAGGGGGCCCAGGACTCGGGGGTGCATCCCCGACGATGCAGCCGGGGATGCCTCCTGTGGCGCGCCGGACGGGTCCCGACTCACGATCCCAGGCTGCCGGCCGGCGCCGCTGTCATCGTCACCCCATGAGTGTGAGGGTCGGGCCGGGCAGGTTCCAGGGCGCTTGGGCCCGGTCCCGCCACGGTCGATGGTCCTTACCCAGCGAAGGGTGACGTTTGCGGGCAACCGGGGCGGCAGTCTGGCGTCATGGTGAATCCCACTGGTGGCCACCTGACGGGATCACGCTACGAGATCGTCGTCAGGGGCCGCCTCGGCGGTGCCCTGATCCAGGCGCTGGACGGGCTCGACCTGCTCAGATCCGGTGCCGATGCGACCCATCTGTCGGGGTGGTTCGTCGATCAGGCAGCCCTGTACGGGGTACTCAGGGAACTCGGCGATCTGGGCCTCGAGTTGTGCTCGGTGCGGCGCCTGCCGGAGCGGCGGTGAC
>JAKAXN010000179.1 GCA_021816565.1 Actinomycetes bacterium | reverse complement strand
GGGCCGACGACGTCAATGGGAGCGACAGGGGCACATGATGAGCGCGGGAAGATCGATCACCATTCTTCTGGCGGACGACGACGAGGATGACCGGGAAATGACCCGCGAGGCCCTCCAGAACTCCCGGCTGGCCGCCGACATGAGGTTCTGCGTCGACGGGCAGGATCTGCTCGACTACCTCAGGAGGGAGGGCCGCTACGCCGACGGCTCCGTGGCCGCGCCCCGGCCCGGCGTGATCCTCCTCGATCTCAACATGCCGAAGAAGGACGGGCGGGAGGCCCTGGCCGAGATCAAGGCCGACGCGTCCCTCCGGAGCATCCCGGTGGTCGTCCTCACCACCTCCCGCGACGACGAGGACGTCGTACGCTCCTACGACCTCGGCGTCAGCTCCTTCATCACCAAGCCGGTGACCTTCGCCGGGCTGGTCGAGGCCATGCGGACCTGGCAGCGCTACTGGCTGGAGCTGGTGGAGCTGGCGGCGCCGGTCGAATCCTGACCGGGCGGGAACAAGCCGCAGCCGGGCGGCGTTGGCAGCGCTCGATGACCGACGCCTCCCCCGCCCAGCCGTCCGTCGCGCCCCGCCACACTCCGGACTGGCTGGTCCTGACCCTGGCGTGCGTGGCCCAGTTCATGGTCGTGCTCGACGTGTCCATCGTCAACGTGGCGCTGCCGTCGATGGGCCGGGACCTGCACTACACGGCCAACGGCCTGCAGTGGGTGGTCAACGCCTACGTGCTCACCTTCGCGGGGTTCCTGCTGCTGGGGGGCCGGGCCGCCGACCTGTTCGGGCGCCGGAGGGTGTACCTGTTCGGCCTCGGGCTGTTCACCGTGGCCAGCCTGGCCGGCGGGCTGGCCCAGAACTCGACGTGGCTGACCGCGGCCCGGGCCGTCCAGGGCATCGGCGGGGCCTTCCTGTCCCCGGCCACCCTCACCATCATCGTCACCACCTTCTCCGGGGCCCGGGTGGCCAAGGCTCTCGGCGTCTGGAGCGCCGTCGCCGGAGCAGGAGGGGCGGCCGGGTCGATCCTCGGCGGGGTCCTGACGGCCGAGCTGTCCTGGCGGTGGGTGCTGTTCGTCAACATCCCCATCGGGGTGGCCGCCTCGGCGGTGGCCCTGGCCTATCTGACCGAGGCCCGGCAGGCCTCGGACGCCGGTGCCCGCTCCCGGCTGGACCTGGCCGGGTCGGTCACGGTCACCGCCGGGCTGGGGGCGCTCATCTACGCCATCGTCGGCACCGACAGCCACTCCTGGGGGTCGGCGCAGACCCTGATCCTCCTGGCGGTGGCGGCCGGGCTGCTCGGGGCCTTCGCGGTCATCGAGCGCCGGGTGGCGGCGACCCCCCTGGTGCCGTTCCGCATCTTCCGCTCCCGCTCCGTCTCGGGGGCCAACGTGGTGATGTTCCTGGTCGGCGGGGCCTTCTTCGCCATGTGGTACTTCCTGTCCCTGTACCTGCAGAACGTGCTCGGCTACGGCGCCCTGAAGGCCGGGTTCGCCTTCTTCCCCATGGCCGTGGTGATCATCATCGGGGCCCAGGCCAGCTCCCGGCTCTTGCCCCGCACCGGGGTCCGACCGCTCATCCAGGTGGGCACGGTGCTGGCCGCCGTGGGTTTCGCCGGCCTGGCCATGGTGGGGGCCCACTCCGGGTATCTGGGCTCGGTGCTGGTGCCGGGCTGCCTGACCTCCCTGGCCCTGGGCGTGCTCTTCACCCCCCTCGCGGCGGCGGCCACCACCGGGGTGGACCGGGCGGAGGCCGGCCTGGCGTCAGGGGTGCTCAACACGTCGCGCCAGATGGGCGGCTCGCTGGGCCTGGCCGTGCTGGCCACCATCGCCATCGACCGCACCCGCAGCCTGACGGGGGGTCACCACGACGGGCTCAGGGCGGCCCTGGCCGGCGGGTACGACCGGGCCTTCGCGGTGGCCGCGGTGGTCTCGGTCGCGGCCCTGGCCGCGTCGCTGCTCATCCCGGGGCGGGCGGCCGAGGTCGACCGCTCCGGCGACGACAGCCGGGGCGCCGAAGCCCGGCCGGTCAGGTCGCTCGACCCGGCCTGAGCACTCCGGCTGGTCCGACCGGGCGGTTGTGGAAGCCGGAATTCGGGGTAGGAAAGCGGCGCTGACAACGCTATTGTCTGAGGCGTACATTTTGGGGCTGTGTGGGCTGTCCATTACCGCTAAAGGCATCCCACACCTTTGGCCTGAACCGGACTTTCAGGGCGAACCGGTTATTCGGGCACGGGGGTGAAATCCATGAAGCTCAGCAGATGGGTTGTGACCCTGGTCGTCACCGCGTTCGTGGTCGTGGCCGCCCTGGCGGTGTTCGCCGTGGAGCTGGACCGGAACCAGAGCCAGTCCCGCCGCGAGGTCGAGACCCAGATCCAGGACCGGGCCGTGCTGGCGGCCTCCCTGATCAACAGCGTCTTCACCACCGTCGTCCAGGCGTCGCCCAACCCGGTCTACCTGCAGCCGACCGTCACCGGCCAGCAGCTGGACGCGGTGGTGAGCTCCGGCGGTAACGCCTACGTGGCCGTGTTCGGCCCGGACCGAACGGTGCTGGCCCGCTCCTCGGGGCTGAGCGAAGCGGCGGCGGCGGCGCTGGCCGATTCGCCGGCGGCGGAGCAGGTGTGGAAGGGGCACCGCTACGGGCTGGGAGACCTGGTCGCCGGCCCCTCCGGTCCGGTCGTCGATCTGGCGGTGCCGGTCCCGACCCCGTCGGGGACCCGCACGGTCGTCACCGGGCTCCGGTCCGACTCGGAGGCCTCCGCCATCGGGCGGTTCCTGACGGGTGACCTGCGCAGCATCCCCGGGGTGGCCGGCGAGACCAACTACGTGGTGGACGGCCGCCAGAAGGTGCTGGCCTCGACCGGCGGCCGGGCCCCGGTCGGTGCTCTCATCGCGGAGCCCGGGGCGGTCCGGGCCCTCACCGGATCCGGTCCGGACCAGCGGGGCACCTACTTCGCCCACGTCATCCTCGGGAACTCCCACTGGCAGATAGTCCTGGCCGCCCCCGACGCCGCGCTGTTCGCCAGCGTCACGGGCAGCAACCAGGTCGTGCCCTGGGTCATCTTCGCGGCGTTCGCCCTGGCGGCCGCGGTGGCCCTGCTGCTCGGCTGGCGGGCCCTGCGCAGCGCCCAGCAGTTGCAGGAGGCCAACGGCCGGCTGGCGGGCGTCAACGGAGAGTTGAGTGACGCCAACGCCGCCCTCGAGCGGCGGGCTGCGGAGCTGGCCCGCTCCAACGAGGAGCTGGACCAGTTCGCCTCGATCGCCTCGCACGACCTCCAGGAGCCCCTCCGCAAGGTGCGCACCTTCACCGAGCAGCTCAGCGTGACCGAAGCCGAGCGGCTCTCGGAGCGGGGCCGGGACTACCTGGTCAGGGCCAACTCCGCGGCGGAGCGGATGCAGAATCTGATCGAGGACCTGCTCCGCTTCTCCCGGGTGTCCACCCAGGGCCGCCCCTTCGTCGCGGTCGACCTGACCGCCACCGCCCGGTCCGTGGTCGACGACCTCGAATCCCAGATCGCCGACACGCGGGCCGTCATCGAGGTGGGGGACCTGCCGGTCGTGGAGGCCGACCCGCTCCAGATGCAGCAGCTCCTGCAGAACCTGGTGTCCAACGCCATCAAGTTCCGCAGGGACGGCGTCACGCCCGAGGTCGACCTGGGCGGCTCCACCGACGGGACCTCCGCCACCGTCACCGTGCGCGACAACGGCATCGGCTTCGATCAGCGCTACGCGCAGCGGATATTCCGCATCTTCGAGCGGCTGCACGGGCGCAGCGAGTATCCCGGCACCGGCATCGGTCTGGCCCTGTGCCGCAAGATCGCCGACCGCCACGGCGGCACCATCGTGGCCGAGGGCGAGCCGGGAGTGGGCGCCGTCTTCACCGTGACGCTTCCCGTATCCCAGGCCTCCCGACAGCCGGCCGGGTCGAGCGGACCGGCCCGGGAGGCAGCACGGACCGGGGCGCCGCCCGGGACCGGCGACGGGGGCGGAGGGGCCGGGAGGCCGGCGGCCGCTCTCGGGAGCGCACGCAGGTGACCCGTACCAGCACCGGGTCGGTGGCCGTGCTCCTGGTGGAGGACGACGAGGACGACTACCTCCTCACCCGGGACATGCTCGGCCGCCAGGACCGCACCGCCTTCACCGTGGAGTGGTGCCCGACCTACGACGGGGCCCTCGACGCCATGGGGGCGCGCCGCTATGACGCCTACCTCTTCGACTACCGCCTCGGCGAGCGGACCGGCCTGGACCTGGTCCGCGAGGGCTTCATCGGCCCGCCGTCGGGCCCGGTGATCATCCTCACCGGCCAGAACGACTACCAGGTCGACTCCGAGGCCAGTACCACCGGCGTCACGGACTTCCTGCTCAAGCAGGAGCTGAGCCCGTACTCGCTGGAGAGGTCCCTGCGCTACGCCATGAGCCACCACCGGGCCCTGCAGGACCTGGCGGCCAGCGAGGCCAGGTACGCCCTGGCCGCCCGGGCCGTCAACGACGGGATCTGGGACTGGGACCTGACGTCGGACCGGATGTACTTCTCCCCCCGCTGGCAGGCCCTCCTGGGCCGCTGCCCGGCCGCGGCGTCGGGGACGGCCGGGGACTGGTTCGCGCTGGTGCACGACGACGACCGCCGGGGCCTGGAGCTGGCCATCGAGGCCCATCTGAGCGGGCGCACCTCGCTGCTGCAGGCCAAGTGCCGCATGCTCCGGGCGGACGGGGCGTGGCGCTGGATGCTCACCAGGGGGGTGGCCGTGGACGACCCGGGCGGTACCCCGGTGCGGATGGCCGGGTCGCTCACCGACATCACCGCGTCGCGCTCCACCGAACGCCAGCTCCAGCACGACGCCCTCCACGACAGCCTGACCGGACTGCCCAACCGGGCCCTGTTCATGGACCGACTGGAGAGGGCGGTGCTGCGCCAGAGGCGCAACCCGGACAAGACCTTCGCGGTGCTGTTCCTGGACTCCGACCGGTTCAAGCTGGTCAACGACACGTTCAGCCACAGCGTGGGCGACCGGCTGCTGATCGCCATGGCCGGACGGATCGCCCGGGAGCTGCGGCCCGGCGACACCGTGTCGCGGCTGGCCGGCGACGAGTTCGCAGTGCTGCTCGAGGATCTCGAGATCGGCGAGGCCGAGCAGTTCGCCGCCTCGGTGGCCACCAGGCTGAGCGACGCGCTGGCCACGGAGTTCGGCATCGACGGGCAGCGGCTGTTCGTCACCGCCAGCACCGGGATCGCCCTGCCCCGCGACCGGGCCAGCGCCGCCGATCTGCTCCGCAACGCCGACATCGCCATGTACGAGGCCAAGCACCGGGGCCGCAACCGCTTCGCCGTCTTCGACGACAGCATGCACCGGCGGGTGGCCGACCGGCTGGCCCGGGAGAACCAGCTCCGGGAGGTGGTGGAGCGCTCTCTGCTCGAGGTGCACTACCAGCCGGTGGTGAGCCTGGAGACCGGCCGGATCCGGGGCTTCGAGGCGCTGGCCCGCTGGCCCTCGGGGTGGCCGGAGGTGTCACCTTCGGAGTTCATCCCCATAGCCGAGGAGACCGGGCTCATCTGCCCGCTCGGCAACCTGGTGCTGCAGCGGGCCCTCGGGGACCTGGCGTCGTGGCGCCGGTCGGGGCTGGCCGACGACACCGTGCAGATGAGCGTCAACGTCTCCAGCCGCCAGCTCGACGACGCCGACTTCCCCGACCAGGTGGTCCGGGCCCTGGCCGCCACCGGGGTGGCCGGGCCGTCCCTCCGGCTGGAGATCACCGAGGGGACGCTCATGCGCGAGCCGGAGCGCATGGCCCGCGTCATCTCCGACGTCTGCGGCAAGGGCGTGGCGCTCGAACTCGACGACTTCGGGACCGGGTACTCGTCGCTGGCGGCGCTGCACCGGTTCCCGGTGGGGGCGCTCAAGATCGACCGCGGATTCGTCACCTCCCTGACCCTCGACGGTGACGCCATCGTGCGCTCCACGGTGGCGCTGGGCCACAGCCTGGGGCTGGAGGTCGTGGCCGAGGGCATCGAGGAGCCGGGGCAGCTGGAGCAGCTGCGGGACCTGGGCTGCGACTACGGGCAGGGCTACCTCTTCTCCCGCCCCCAGCCGGCCGACCGGGTGGCCGACCTCCTGGCCCGCTGGCCGGCCCGCTCGAGGGCCGGCGCCGACCGGGCGGTGGCCCCACCGGGGCGGTGACGGGCCCGGCCGGGCGGGTACCCACCGGGCCCGCCACGACGGGGAGTATGCTCGGCGCCAGGCGGTTGTGCCCCCAGCTGCCAGTTGTCCATGCACTGGACACATCTCCCCGAGCTACCCGAGAGGTGTCAAGGCCCGGTGACCGAACCGTCGGTGCCAGAATCCAGGGACGCCCCTGCGGATCTGGCGGCGATGCTGCTGCCGCAGCAGCCGATCAGCGACCTTCTGCACAGGATCCTGGCCGTGGCCGTCGCCACCCTGCGGACGGTGTCGGCGGCCAGCGTCACCCTGGCGGTCAGCGAACCGCCCGGCTACCGGACGGTCTGCGCCAGCGACGCATCCGCCCGGTCACTCGACGAGGTGCAGTACCACGAGGGCGGCGGCCCGTGCGTGGCCGCGGCGCAAGGGTCCGAGGAGGTCGCGGTCTGCCTGCCCGACCCGGAATGGGAGTCGTTCTCGGCCTCGGCCCTGGCGACCGGTTACCGCTCCGTGCGGTCCCTGCCCCTGGTGCTCGAAGGCGGCACCGCCGGCTCGCTCAACCTGTACTCGTCGGCTGCCGGCCCCTGGGACGAGGCCACCGTCGGGGCCGTCCGCCTGATCGGCGAGCAGGCCCGGGGGGTCATGGTCAGCGCCACCGAGCTGTCCCGGGCCGAGCACGTCAATGCCACGCTGCGCCGGGCCCTCGAGACCCGGACGGTCATCGGCCAGGCCCAGGGGGTGCTCATGGCCCGCCAGGGCATCGACGCCGAGGAGGCCTTCGACGTCTTGAGGAGGGCCTCGCAGCGGACCAACCGCAAGCTGCGTGACATCGCCACTGAAATAGTGGCCGGCCTGGCCGGCACCCACCCCGGCGACGACTGACCCGCCGGTCCCCGGAAGGGCGCGGTTGGAGCGGGCCCGGCGGGCTGTTAGCGTAGGGGACCAGCCACGGCTGGCGAGCCGGGGCGCAGAGCGGAGGGACCGGCCGGCGGCCGGTGTAGAGCAGACTGCGGCTCTCCGCCCGGGACACGGCAGGTCCGGCGGACCCGCCGTCGCTGACAGAGCGAGGAGCCGACTGTGACGGACGGGAGACGGTCGCTGCTGCGGGAGTGGAGCCTGCTGGCCGAGCGCGTGGTGCCGGCCCTGCTCGACGCCGGCGGACGCCACCGGAGCGCCCGGGTGTGGGCGGTGGACGAGGTGGCCGACGCGGTGGCGGTGGCCGTCGCCTACCGGGAGGCCGGCAGCGGGCACGGCGAGAGGCTGACGGCGTTCGCCTCCGGGGCCCCCCGGCCGGCCTACTTCGCCCGCGGCGACCTGCGGGGCGTTCCCGGGCCGGCCCGGGCCGGGGCCTTCCGGAGGGCGGAGCAGGGGTGGCTCGCCGATGACTCCATCGCGGCGCGGATATACCTCAACCGGCCGGAGCGGCCGGTGGACCTGGTGACGGTGCGCACCGGTGCGGAGCCGGGTGTGGAGGGGGCCGCCGACCTCCTGCGGCCGGGGGGCCTGCTGCTGCTGGCCGACCCGGACGTGGCCGTCGCCCGCCGGGGCGACCTGCGCCCGCTCGGCGACGACGGCCGGCTGCTCCAGAAGCGGCCCGGACCGACCGACGGGACCGCCCGGCCGGCCGACGGCCCGGCCTCGGCTTCGGCTTCGGCTTCGGCTTCGGCTTCGGCTTCGGCTTCGGAGGAGGAGCAGTCGGAGACGCTGGCCCAGAAGCAGTACCAGGCCCAGCTGGTCAACAGCCACGCCAGCCTGGCCCGGGCGCTGGCCCGGCGCTTCGCCGGCCACGGGGAGAACCGCCAGGATCTCGACCAGGTGGCCCTCCTGGCCCTGGTGCGGGCGGCCAGCCGGTTCGATCCGGACCGGGACATCTCCTTCTCCACCTTCGCCACGGCCACGGTGCTGGGCGAGCTGAAGCGGCACTTCCGGGACCGGACGTGGATGATGCGGGTGCCCCGCTCGGTCCAGGAGACCTACCTGGCCATCAAGGATGCCCGGGAGGCCCTGGGCCACGAGATGGCCCGCTCCCCCACCATCGGGCAGATAGCCGCCAGGCTGGGCACGAGCGACGAGGTGGTTCTCGAAGCCATGGAGGCGGGGGAGAACTACTGGCCCGAGTCGCTCAACGTCGGGATCCACGAGGGCGACGCCGGCCGGGACATCCCGATGCTGGACCGCTCCTACGACAAGGTGCTCGAGGAGCAGGACCTGCAGCGCCTGCTGCCCCGCCTGGGCGACCGGGAACGGGTCATGCTGCGCCGGCTGTACTTCGACGGTTGGACCCAGCGGCAGGTGGCCGAGGAGATCGGCGTGAGCCAGATGCACATCTCCAGGCTCCTCAGCCGCACCATCGAGAAGATGAGGGTGTGGGCGTCCGACGAGCTGCCCGCACCGCCGTCGTGAGGACCGGCCGTCAGGCCTCCACGCCCTTCGGGGCCTGCTGCTTCATGAACCCGAACATGTAGCCGGCCACCCGGCGCATCTGGATCTCCTCGGCCCCTTCGGTGATGCGGTACCGGCGGTGGTGGCGGTAGATGTGCTCGAACGGCTGGTGGCGGGAGTAGCCGAGCCCCCCGAACACCTGCATGGCCCGGTCGGCGGCCTCGCAGCACAGCC
>JAKAXN010000178.1 GCA_021816565.1 Actinomycetes bacterium | reverse complement strand
AGCCTGCCGCACACCGTCACCGCGCTGCTGCTGGTTGTGGCTGTGCTGGTGGGTCTCGGGATCGGCCACGGGGTGTGGCGCTCGGTCCACAACTCGGTCGGCTCCAGCGGCGGCACCGGAGGAGCGGGCGGCAACAGCTTCGGGCTGAACCCCTTCGGCAACGGCAGCGGCTTCGGTAACGGCAGCGGCGGCTCCAGCCCGTCGGGGGCGCCGACCGGGGCCCTCGGCACCGCCGCGGCCACCGTGTCCGACGAGCTGGTGGACATCAACACCAGCCTCAGCTACCAGAACGGCGAGGCGGCCGGCACGGGCATCGTGTTGACCTCCGACGGCTACATCCTGACCAACAACCACGTGATCTCCGGGGCCACCAGCATCAAGGCCACCGACATCGGCAACGGCCAGACCTACACCGCCACCGTGGTGGGCTACGACCGCATCCACGACGTGGCCATCATCAAGCTTCAGAACGCGTCGGGTCTCAAGACGGCCCGGATCGGCAACTCCTCGAAGGTGACCGTCGGCCAGGCGGTGGTGGGGATTGGCAACGCCGGCGGCGTGGGCGGCTCGCCGAGCACCGCGGTCGGGCAGGTGACCGCCCTCGACCAGTCCATCACCGCCCAGGACGAGAGCAACGGGACCAGCGAGAAGCTGACCGGCCTGATCCAGACCAACGCCAACATCCAGCCCGGCGACTCCGGCGGGGCCCTGATCGACAGTTCCGGGCAGGTGATCGGCATGGACACCGCCGCCTCCACCGGCTTCTCGTTCCAGACCCAGGGCAACCAGGGTTTCGCCATCCCGATCAACTCGGCCATGTCCATCGGCTCCCAGATCCGGGCCGATCGGGGTTCGGCCACCGTCCACATCGGGGCGACCGCCTTCCTCGGGGTCGAGGTCGACACCTCGGCCTCGGCGGCCGGCACCCAGGGCGCCACCATCAGCGGGACGATCCCGAGCGGGCCGGCCGCCGCCGCCGGCATAGGCAGCGGTGACGTGATCACCGGTCTCGGCGGACAGCCCGTCAACTCCCCCAGCGCGCTGACCAACCTGATCAGCCACTACCACCCGGGGGACAAGGTCCAGGTCCAGTGGACCGACCCGAGCGGGGCCAGCCACTCGGCCACGGTCGTCCTGGCCAACGGTCCGGCCGCCTGACCCCTCGGGATGGGCCCGGAGCTCGCGTCGCTGGCGGCCCTACCGCTCCTCGACGGCGCGTCCGGTGATGAGCTGGAGGCGCTGGCCGGCCTGACCAGGCCCGGTTCGGCCGGGGTCGGCGAGGTGCTCGGCCATGAGGGCGAGCCGGGGGACGAGTTCTGGCTGCTGCTGGAGGGGCGGGTGGCCGTCACCCTGGGCGGCCATCATCTGGCCGACGCCGGGCCGGGGTCCATCCTGGGGGAGCTGGCCCTGCTGCGGGGCCGGCCCCGTTCGGCCACGGTGACCGCCGTGGAGCCGTGCCGGTACCTGAGCGGCGGGGCCGAGGCCCTGGAGCGGATGCTCGCCAACGGGGCGGTGCGGGCCCGGCTGAGGAGGCTGGCCAGCGCCCGGCTGGCCCAGGACCTGAAGCCGGTGCACATGACCCTCAGGGACGGGACGGCAGTGGTGGTCCGGCCGCTCCTGCCGGCCGACCGGCCGGCCCTGGACCAGGCCCTGCAAAACATGTCGCGCGACAGCATCCGGCGCAGGTTCTTCACCGCCGGCACCCCCTCGCCGGCCCTGGTCGACTACCTGATCGACATCGACTACGTGGACCACTTCGCCTGGGTTGTGCTCGAGGGTGGCACCGGCCACGGGATGGCCACCGGGCGCTACGTCCGCCGGCCCGGCGACACGGAGGCGGAGATGGCCTTCACCACCGTGGACCGCTACCAGGGCCGGGGACTCGGGACGTTCCTGCTGGGGGCCCTCGGGGCCACCGCGGTGGAGGCCGGGATCACGTCGCTGTTCGCCCACGTGATGGAGGACAACGGGCCCATGCGCAAGGTGTTCGCCAAGGCCGAGGGGCAGGCGCACTTCGACGAGCCGGGCCTGGTGGTGGTCTCCGTGGACCCGGAGCGGGCGGCGGCCCTGCTCGACCCGGCCACCAGAGCGGGCCTGGCCGCGGCGGTGCACGACGTGGTCACCGCCGCGTCACTGGCCCTGCGGGTCTGAGACCTGGTCGACCAGACCCCAGGCCAGGGCGGTGGAGGCGTCCACGGCCTCCCCCGACAGGGCCAGCCAGGCGGTCCGCCGGGTGCCGGCGCGCCGGGCCAGGCTGACCGTGCCGCCGGCACCGGGGATCAGCCCCATGGACAGCTCCGGGAGCCAGATCCGGGTGTCCGGCCCGGCCCGGACGGTCCCGGCGAAGGCCGGCAACTCGATGCCCGACCCGGCGCAGGCCCCGTGCACGGTGGCGGTGACCCGGCCGGCCATCCCAGCCAGGAGCCGGGCCGGGCTGCGGGCCGTTCGCACCAGGTGGGCGGTGGCGGGGTCGGGGGCGGTGGCGAATTCGGTCAGGTCACCGCCGCTGCAGAACGACGGACCCCGGCCGGCCAGTTCCACCTCGAGCCCGGTGTCCACCGCGGCGACCGCCAGGGCCTGGCACAGGGCGTCGCGCATGGCCCGGTTGTAGGCGTTGTGGACCCGGGGCCGGTTGAGGGTGATCTCCAGCCGCCGGCCGTGGCGTTCCACGATCACCGGCTCCCCGTCGTCGGATCCGGACAAAGGAGCGGGCCGGGACGCGGCCCAGGCCCGGAACTCCGGGCCGGCCTGCAGGCTGGAGTAGGTGAGCGACTCGAGGGCCAGGCCCTCATCGACGGACCGCCCGGGGCCCAGGCGGAGAAGCTGGGCCAGCGCCACCGCCGCCATCGGGGTGGCTGACACCCGGGATGCCAGGAGGTCCAGGGCGGCGCCGGCGTCGGCCACCCCCACCCAGGGGGCGGGGGGGTCGGGCTCACCGGTCAGCAGCACGTCGGCGCCGGGGAGCGGGCCGACCCGGGGGGATCCGACCCCGACCACCACGGCCGGGAACAGGGCCGGCACCGCCGGCGGCCCGGGACCGTCGAGGGCGACCGCCACCAGCGGGCCCCCGGGCGCCGGCAGGTCGGACAGGCCGGCCGTGAAGTCGGCGAAGAGCCGGCCGGCGCCGGCCGGGTCGATCAGTGCAGGTCGCGCAGACCGGCCAGGATGCGAGGTGCCACCCCCTGGTCGTCGTAGGGCATGTAGAGGCTGATCCGGTCCACGATGTCGCCGAAGCGCTGGTGGAGCAGGGTCGGCACCTCCTCGGGGGCGCCCCGCACGGCGAAGGCGTCGAGGATCTCGTCGGTGATGAGGGCGCCCATCTCGTCCCACTGGCCCTGCTTGGACAGCGCGTTCATCTGCGGCTGGAGGTCCCCCCAGCCGTGGAGTTCGAGCACCGGGCGGTAGGCCGGGGTGGAGGCGTAGAAGGCGATCTGCTTCCGGGTACCGCGCTCGGCCTCGTCCATCTCCTTCTCGCTGTCACCGGTGACGACGAAAGCCGGGTAGGAGAATTGGAAGTCGGCGAGGGACCGGCCGTTGGCCACCAGCACCGACTCCACGGTGGGAACGGTGACCTCCCGGAGGTACCGCTCGGTGGTGAATCCGTGTACCAGCAGACCGTCGGCGACCTCCGCCGCCACCCTGGTCATGCCCTCCCCCACCGCGGCCAGGAAGACCTTGGGGGCGCCGAACTCGGACGGGCCCGGATGGAAGAAGGGGGTCATGAGCGTGTGGGTGTAGAACTCGCCCCGGAAGTCCAGCTTGGTGCCGTTCTGCCAGCAGTCCCAGATGGCCCGCATGGCGGAGATGAACTCGCGCATGCGCGGCGCCGGATGCGACCACGGCATGGAGTACCGCCTCTCGATGTGGGGCTTGATCTGGGAGCCGAGCCCCAGGATCAGCCGGCCCCCGGAGTAGGCGTTGAGGTCCCAGCCCTGGTTGGCCAGGGTCATCGGGCTGCGACCGAAGGCCACGACTATGGCGGTGCCGAGGGTGATCCGCTCGGTGTGCTCCGCTGCGAGCAGCAGCGGCATGAGCGGGTCGTGCCCGGTCTCCGCCGACCATATGGCGTCGTAGCCGGCTTCCTCGGCCTTGCGGGCCGAGGAAGCGGCAGCGCGCAGGTCACTTCCGATACCCCCGTCGACGAGCATGTCCCGCACAATAACCGCCCTGTATGGTCTGGCTGTGGGGTACAGCGAATCAGAGATCCTTTCCGCCTTCGATCACTACCGGGAGGCGGCGGGAGAAGCGGGCCGCACCGGCAACTGGGACCTCTTCGTCGGCTGCTTCACCGAGGACGTGCGCTACATCGAGCACCACTACGGCGTGTTCCGGGGCCGGGAGGAGGTTCGGGAATGGGTGGTGCCGGCCATGACCACCTGGCCGGTCGACCACATGACCTCGTTCCCGTGGAACTGGTACCTCATCGACGCCGAGCGGGGCTGGGTGGTCGGCGAGGTGGCCAACGTGATGGAGGACCCGGGGGACGGCAGGCGCTACGAGGCGGCCAACTGGACCCGGCTGGTGTACGGCGGCGACGGCCTCTTCTGCGAGGAAGAGGACGTGTACAACCCCAACGAGTTCGCCCAGATGGTCGGGGCGTGGATGCAGGCCTGGAAGGCCCACCATCCCTAGCCCCGGGGCGCCTCGAACTTGTAGCCCAAGCCCCTGACGGTGGTGATGCGCACCGGCTTGGCCGGATCCTCCTCCACCTTGGCCCGCAGCCGCTTTATGTGCACATCGAGGGTCTTGGTGTCCCCCACGTAGTTGGGCCCCCAGATGCGGTCGATCAGGGTCTCGCGGGTGAGCACCCGTCCGGCGTTGGCCATGAGGAGCTCCAGGAGCTCGAATTCCTTGAGCGGCAGCGGCACCAGCTCGCCCCGGAGGTGCACCTCGTGGCGTTCCGGGTCGAGCGACAGGCCGTCGATCTCCAGGCGGTCGAATGCGGCGTCCTGCTCGGGCCGGCCCTCGCCGACCCGGCGCATAACCGCCCTCATCCGGGCGACCAGCTCCCGCAGCCGGAACGGCTTGGTCACGTAGTCGTCGGCTCCCACCTCGAGGCCGACCACCGTGTCGATCTCGCTGCTCTTGGCCGTGACCATGATGATCGGCACCCGGCTGTGGGACCGCAGCTCCCGGCACACGTCGATGCCGGACTTCTTGGGCAGCCACAGGTCCAGGAGGATGAGGTCGGGCCGCACCCGGTCGAACATCTCCAGCCCCTCGACGCCGTCGCGGGCCACGTTGACGAGGAACCCCTCCCGCTTCAGGCCGATCACCAGCGCCTCGATGAAGGACTCCTCGTCCTCGATCACCAGCACCGAGATGGTGTCAGTCATGACCATGTGCAGCTCCTGCAGCCGGCAGTTCGAGAGTGAATGTGCTGCCCGCCCCTTCCACCGACTCCACCCGGACCCGGCCGCCGTGGTTGGCGGCCACGTGGCGGACGATGGACAGGCCCAGGCCGGTCCCGCCGGTGGCCCGGGAGCGGGCCCGGTCCACCCGGTAGAAGCGCTCGAAGATGCGCTCCATGTCCCGGGCCGGGATGCCCACCCCCTGATCGGCCACCGTCACCGCTATCTCCGAACCGTGGCGCTCGACCGCCACCTCCACCACACCGCCCGCCTCGGAGTACTTGATGGCGTTGTCCACCAGGTTGGCCACGGCCGACATGAGGTCCCGCCGGTCGCCGGCCACCACCAGGCCGGGGGGGACCTCGCCCACCCGCAGGCTGACCTCGAGGCCGGCGGCCACGGGGCGCAGGGACTGGACCGCCTCCACCACGACCTCCCCGACGGGCACCAGCGTGGCCTGGGGGGTCTCGTTGGCCTCGATGCGTGACAGGTCGAGCAGGTCGTCGATGATCCGACCCAGCCGCTCGGCCTCGCCGCCCATGCGCCGGGCCAGCCGGGCCAGGACCTGGGGATCCGACTCGCCGTCGAGGGTCTCCGCCAGCAGGGTCAGGGCGCCGATGGGCGTCTTCAGCTCGTGGCTCACGTTGGCCACGAAGTCCCGGCGCACCGCCTCCAGACGCAGCCGCTCGGAGACGTCCTCGACCACCGCCACCGCCCCGTCCACACCGTCCATCGGGAAGGCCCGGATGGAGAGGCTGCGCCGGGTCGGTGAGATGAGGTCCAGGCGCCGCTGCGGCCGGCCCCCGGCCAGGGCCTCGTCGATGGCCTCCGAGACGGCCTGGACGACCAGGGCCTCGCTGGGACGGGGGGCGACCAGCCGGTCGGCGGCGGCGTTGCGGAACACCGTCTCGGCCCGACCGTCGCATATGACTATCCCCTCCCCGATGCCGTCGAGGGCGGCCTCGACCCGCCGGGCGTGGATCTCCGCCGGCGAAGGCTCCGCGGGAGGCGATCCCTCCGGCGGCGGCTCGGCTTCCGTGACGGCCCGACGACCGAACCAGGTGTTCATATCTGGTCTGAGGCTAGGCGCGTCCCGACCCGGCGCGGCCGCTTCCCGATCCGGTTGCGGGAATGGTTTCGCGGACTGTTCAGGTTCCGTTCACTTTCCGGTGGAGGCCAGTTCACCCGACCTCCCTAGGGTGACCGCATCGAAGCAACAAACCGTGGTCCTGGACGGGTGCGAACGGCGCACCGGGGTTCGCGCCAGGCGGAACCCCCCAACAGCCCACGACCTACAGAAAGGGAAATTCCTTGAAGCGCCTCATCCCGCTGGTACTCGTCGTCCCCATCGCCGCAGCCGCCTGCGGCTCCTCCTCGAAGACCAGCACGCCCACCACGGTGTCCTCGAGCGGCAGCGCCACCACCGCCGCGCCCTCCACCGGGAGCTCGGCCGGGGGCAGCGCCAACATGAACCTGGGCAACCCGGCCTCGGCCGTCACCCTCAACGAGTCGGGCTCCACCCTCCTCTACCCCTTCCTGCAGGAGCTGGTGGACCCGCTGCACTCGCAGTACTCCAACGTGACGCTGGCCCCCTCGGGTGGCGGCTCGGGCAAGGGCATCAGCGACGCCATCGCCGGCACCACCCAGCTCGGCGGCTCCGACGCATACCTGAGCAGCTCGCAGGCCTCCAGCAACCCCGGCCTGCTCAACATCCCGATCGCCATCTCCTCCCAGGCGGTCAACTACAACCTCCCCGGCGTCAGCAACCTGAAGCTGACCGGCGACGTCATCGCCCAGATCTACCAGGGCAAGATCACCAAGTGGAACGACTCGGCCATCGCTGCCCTCAACCCCGGGGTCAGCCTGCCGGCCACCACCATCGTCCCGGTCCGCCGGGTGGACGCCTCGGGTGACACCTTCATATTCACCAGCTTCCTGTCGGCCACCAACTCGGCGTGGAACAACGGCCCGGCCTTCGGAACCAGCGTCACCTGGCCGGCCGTGTCCAACGAGCTGACCGCCAACGGCAACCCGGGCATGGTGCAGACCTGCAAGGCCACGCCCGGATGCATCGCCTACATCGGCATCAGCTCCGAGGACGCCGCCAAGACGGCCGGTCTCGGCGAGGCCGAGCTGCAGAACAAGGCCGGCAACTACGTGCAGGCCGACGCCTCCACGGTGGGCGCCGCCGTCAGCGCCGGTGCCACCAGCATCCCGGCCAACCTGGCCGCCCCGATCATCTACGAGCCGGGCGCCCAGTCCTACCCGATCGTCAACTTCGAGTACATCATCGTGAAGAACAAGCAGTCCAGCAGCGACACCGCCCAGGCCCTGCGCGACTTCCTGTCCTTCGCCATCGACCCCTCGGGCGGGAGCACCCCGACCTATCTGGCCAAGGAGCACTTCGTGGGCCTGCCCTCGAGCGTGATCCCCCAGGTCCAGAAGGCCATCGCCTCCATCAGCTGACATGACTGCGGCGGTCGAAGAGCGGCGCCGGCCGGCAGGATCGGTCCTGTCGGCCCGCGCCCGGCGCCTCTCGGAACTCACCGGCCAGGACCGGGCCCTGCGGGCCGTCCTGGCCGTCGCCGCGCTCCTGCCCACGGCGGCGCTGGTGTTCCTGGCCTACGAGATGGTCAAGTCGGCCTACCCGGCTGTGGTGTTCAACGGGTCGCACTTCTTCACCACGAAGAAGTTCACCATGGGCAACCTGTACGGCAGCGTTGAGGTGAAGAACGGCTACAAGGCCGCCCACGGCGCCACCTTCGGGGTGCTCCCGCTCCTGTTCGGAACGGTGGTCTCCTCGCTGATCGCCCTGCTCCTGGCCGTCCCGGTGGCGGTCGGGGGGGCCATCCTCCTGGTCGAGAAGATGCCCCAGCGCCTGCAGGGCGCCCTCGGGGTGTTCCTCGAGCTGCTCGCCGGCATCCCCAGCGTGGTGTTCGGGCTGTGGGGCGTCTACACCTTCGGCCCGCTGCTGTCGCGCACCGTGTACCGCTGGATCGCCGCCCTCGGGATCCCCTGGTTCGACGGCCCGACCGGCGCCGGGCAGGGCCTTCTCACCGCCTCCGTCGTGCTGGCAGTGATGATCATCCCCATCGTGGCCTCGGTGACCAGGGAGCTGGTGAGGGCCGTGCCGGCCGTGTCCAAGGAGGGCGCCTACGCCCTCGGGCTCACCGGCACCGAGACCGTCCGCTTCGTCACCCTCCCCTACATCCGCACCGGCCTGGTGGCCGCGGCGATCCTGGGCTGGGCCCGGGCCCTCGGCGAGACCATCGCCGTGCTGGTGATCAGCGGCGATGCCCTCAACATCTACCCCCACAGCATCTTCGCCCCGTTCTCGACCATGTCGGCCACCATCGCCGCCTTCCTCGACAGCGCCCTGACCGACTCCACCGGCATGGCCCTCCACGCGCTGGCGGAGGTGGGTCTGGTGCTCCTGGCCCTGACCCTGCTCACCAACTTCGCCGGCCGCCTGGTCGCCCG
>JAKAXN010000177.1 GCA_021816565.1 Actinomycetes bacterium | reverse complement strand
GATCTGTCGAGGGTGATGCCGCCGGTGGATCCGTGGAAGCCGGCGTCGCCGAAGCTGAAGATGCCGCCGTCGGAGGCGACCAGCCAGTAGCCGTGGCCGTCGGGGGTGGAGGCGATGCCGACGATGGGCTTGTTCAGCCGGACGCCGCCCAGGGACCCGTAGTAGCCGGCGTCGCCGAAGCTGAAGATGCCGCCGTCGGAGGCGACCAGCCAGTAGCCGTGGCCGTCGGGGGTGGAGGCGATGCCGACGATGGGCTTGTTCAGCCGGACGCCGCCCAGGGACCCGTAGAAGCCGGCGTCGCCGAAGCTGAAGATGCCGCCATCGGACGCCGCCATCCAGTATCCGGCGCCGTCGGGGGTCGGAGCCATGGCCACCATCGGGTAGTTCGAGACCGCGGCGGTGTGGACCGTGGCGGTGGCGTGCACGGCCGGGGCGGCATGGGCCACCGCGGTGCCGGGACCGAGCAGGCCGGCGCCCAGAGCGGCGGCCGATGCCACCACCTGGCCGGCCCTCCGCCTCCGGGCCGACCGCCGGCCCAGCGACGACCGCCGGTTGTTGAAGCGCCCACGGGCGCGCTCGAACAGAGTTGTGGAGATGTTTGGTCCGCTCATGTTCCCTGGGGGTGGTCGGGGGATTACTGCTTTCAGCTATCGGCCCGCGACGCCAACCCACTGACCGGACAAAGGTCCCATTTCCGCACCTTCGGGAATTGCCTCGGAAACCCCTATCCTTCAGGGGTTATGTCTTTGCCCAGAGTGGTGGCCGTAGCCCCCGGATCGCCGGCCTCCCGGGCTGGACTCGAGCCTGGTGACCAGATAGTTGCCATGGACGGCCAGCTCCCCCGCGATGTCATCGAGTACCAGCTGCTGGCCGACCAGGAGCAGCTCGAGCTGGAACTGCGCCGGGGCGGGCTCGACATGACGGTGTCGGTGGCCCGCGTTGGCAACGAGCCGCTCGGCATCGAGGTCGACGCCGCCCTGTTCGACCGGGTCAGGACGTGCGACAACCACTGCGAGTTCTGTTTCATCCACCAGCTGCCCAAGGGGCTGCGCAAGAGCCTGTACATGCGCGACGACGACTACCGGCTGTCGTTCCTCTACGGGAATTTCACCACCCTCACCCGTTTCACCGAGATGGACCTCGAGCGGGTCGTGTCGGAGGGGCTGTCACCGCTGTGGGTGAGCATCCACGCCACCGACCCGGAGGTCCGCAGCCGGATGCTGCGCAACCGTCGGGGGTCGATCAGCCTGCGCTGGCTGCGGGCCCTGCTCGACCACGGGGTGACCGTCCACGGGCAGGTGGTCGTCTGCCCGGGGATCAACGACGGGGCCGTTCTCGACGACACCCTGACCGGGGTGCTCGACCGCTTCCCGGAGCTGGCCAGCGTGGCGTGCGTACCGCTGGGGGTCAGCCGGTTCAACGCCGAGGGGACCATGCGGGCCCACACCCCGGCGGAGGCCGCCGCCGTGGTGGAGCTGGTGGAGGAGTGGCAGGAGGTGTTCCGGGCCGCCCTCGGCCGGCCCCTCGTCTACGCCTCCGACGAGTACTACCTGATGGCCGGCCGGCCCATGCCGCCGCTCGGGACATACGGCGACCTGGCCCAGCACGAGAACGGCGTGGGCCTCTACCGGGGCTTCGAGGCCCGCTTCCTGGGCCTGGCCGAGGCGCCCGAGGGCGGTCCGAGCGGTTTCTTCCAGTCCGTGGACGGAGCCCCGGCGGCTGGCTACCGGGCCCCCCGGGCCCCCGGGTCGGTCGAGATGCGGCCCCGGCGGGACGCCCCGGTCACGATCCTCACAGGGGCTTACGGCGCCAGGCTGCTCGAGCCGCTGCTACGGTCGGCCGGCTCGGACGCGGAGGTGCTCGCCGTGGAGAACCGCTATTTCGGCGGGAACATCGCCGTTGCCGGCCTGCTCACCGGGAGTGACGTGGCCGCCGCGCTCGCCGACGCGCCGGCCGGCCGCCGCTACCTGCTGCCCGACGTGTGCCTTTCGGGCGGGGTGTTCCTCGACGGCACGACCGTCGCCGACCTGCCCCGGCCGGTGGAGGTGGTCCCCGCCGACGGGGCCGCTCTGCGGTCGGCCCTGGCCGGGAGCCGGTCATGAGCGCCGCCAAGCCGCTTGTCGCGGTGGTGGGGCGGCCCAACGTGGGCAAGAGCACCCTGGTCAACCGCATCGTCGGTCGCCGGGAGGCCATCGTGGAGGAGAACCCCGGCGTGACCCGCGACCGCAAGTTCCTCGACGCCGAGTGGACCGGCCACGCCTTCACCATCGTCGACACCGGCGGGTGGATGCCGGCCGGCACGGCGCTCGACAAGCAGGTGTCGGCGCAGTCGGAGCGGGCCATCGCCGAGGCCGACGCGGTGCTCCTGGTCCTCGACAGCGCCGTGGGCATCACCGACGAGGACGCCCGGGTCGCCGACATGCTCCGCCGGTCCGGCCGCCCCACGCTCGTGGTGGCCAACAAGGTGGACAGCGAGACACGCGAGGCCGACGCCTGGTCGTTCGCCCGCCTCGGCCTCGGCGACCCCCACCCGGTCAGCGCGCTGCACGGCAGGGGCACGGGGGACCTCCTCGACGCCGTGGTGGCCCTTTTCCCCGATGTCGAACCGGAGCCGGCCGAGGTGGCCGAGGCCGATGACGCCACCCCCGCGGTGGCCATCGTCGGTCGGCCCAACGTCGGGAAGTCCACGCTGTTCAACCGGCTGATCGGCGACGAGCGCTCCGTGGTGCACGACATGCCCGGCACCACCCGTGACAGCATCGACACCCTGGTCAGCACCCCCGAGGGCGACATCCGCTTCGTCGACACCGCCGGGATGCGGCGGCGGACCAAGGAGGCGGAGGGGGCGGAGTACTACTCCCTGGTGCGGGCCCTGCAGTCTCTGGACCGGGCGTCGTGCGCCCTGCTGGTCATCGACGCGTCCGAGGGGATCACCCGCCAGGACCAGCGCCTGGCCGAGCGGGTCGACGCGGCCGGCGGCCCGGTGGTGATGGTCCTCAACAAATGGGAGACCCTCGACGCCGAGGGCCGGGCCGCCCTCACCGCCGAGGTGGCCGACCGGCTCGGGTTCCTGGCCTACGCCCCGGTGCTGAAGATCAGCGCCCGCACCGGCCTCGGGGTCCACAAGCTGCTCCCGGCCCTGGCTGAGGCCATGACCGCCTCGCAGAAGCGGGTCCCGACCGGCGAGCTCAACCGGGTGGTGGCGTCGGCCCAGGCGGCCCACCCCTCCCCGGGGGGCCGGATCCTCTACGCCACCCAGGGCGCCACCGACCCGCCCACCTTCACCCTGTTCGCCACCAAGACCATCCCGGCCCCGTACCTGCGCTACGTGGAGCGCAAACTGCGCGAACACTTCGATTTCGGTCCCACCCCCCTGGTGTTCCGGGTGAGGCGCCGGTCGGCCTGACCGCCCGGCGCGGCAGCGATACAACCGGGGTCGGGTACCCTCTGGTTCTATGTTCACCCAGCCGTGGCTGGCCGCCGCGGCCGTGTTCTGCGCGGTTGCCGCCGCCCTGTGGGGCCGGGCCGCGGCCCGGCTGTCCCGGGCTGCCCGGCGGATCCAGGCCGAGACGGCGTCGTCCTCGACCGGTCGGGAGGCCACCGACCTGGCCCGCGCCGCGTTCGACAAGGACCTCCACACCGCCCTGCTCTACTCCATCCTGGCGGTGGGCCTGGCCGTGGCCTCCATCTCCAACTCGGTCTGGTACCAGATCCCCCTGCTGGCCGTGACCATCCCGGTGGTGGTCACCCTGCGCTTCGCTCCCCGCTTCTTCGCCGAGGCCCGCATGGCCGAGAACCGGGCCATGCTCGAGCGGCGGGCCGAGGAGGTGCTGGCCCAGGAGCAGCTCGCCCCCCGACGCTGGGCCGACCGCCTGGCTCCCGAGGACCTGCCCCACGTGGAGGGCTTCGAGATGGGCCGGGTGTACGAGCCGGGCACCGGCATGATGGCCGGCGACTTCTACGACGTGTTCGTGACCTCCGGGGGGCGGGTGGCGGCGGTCATCGGCGACGTGGCCGGCCACGGCATCGACCCGTCGATCACGGCCTTCCAGGTCAAGTACCTGCTGCGCACCTTCGTCCAGCAGTACCGGGACCCGGCCCAGGCCCTGGAGGAGCTCAACAAGGTGCTGTCGATCAGCAGCCGTCCCGAGGACATGGTCTCGGTGTGCGTGGTGATCCTCGACCCCGCCGCCGGCACCCTGCGCCACGCCTCGGCCGGTCACCCGGCCACCTGGCTGTGGCAGGACTCCGAGATCCACGCCCTGCGCTCCACCGGGCCTCTCCTGACCCTGGACCCGCAGGGCTCGTACTACTCCCGGGAGCGGCCGCTGCTGATCGGTGACGTGGTGCTGATGTACACCGACGGCCTGGCCGAGGCCCGCTCCGGCGGTCAGATATTCGGTGAGGACCGCATCGCCGCCGCCATCCGGCGCGATCCCGGCCAGGACACCACCATCATGTGCAAGGAGCTGCTCGAGGCGGCCCGTGACTTCGCCTCCGAGCCGCTGTCGGACGATGTGGCCATACTGGCCATAAGGCGGGTGTAGTCATGCCCTGGTGTGAGGACTGCAGTCAGTTCTGGAACGACGACCACCTCGGTGAAGACAGCTCCTGTCCCACCTGCGGGCGGTCCCTGGCGGTCAAGACCAAGGCCGTGCCGTGGCACTTCAAGCTGATGCTGGCGGCCTTCGTCGTCTACATGATCTACCGGGTCTACTGGCTGGTGGAGTGGCTGCCCAAGCACTGGTGATGCGGCACCGGCGCCGGGGGAATCGTGTAGGGTCAGTGAGCCCACCGGGCAAGCTGTCCACACCGGGCGGTGGCGCAGTTTGGTAGCGCACCAGACTGGGGGTCTGGGGGCCGCGGGTTCAAGTCCCGCCCGCCCGACAGCAACGGCCCCGGGAGTTCGCTCCCGGGGCCGTGTTGTATCTCCGAATTGTCTCGGGCGGCGGGGGGCGCCTACCAGGCCGGGGTGTAGCCGCCCCGGCCCATCGAGGAGCTGGTCTCCCAGTCGATGTCCTCGTCGACGCTGCCGATCACCTCGGTGATCCACTCGAGGCGCTCCTTCAGGATCCGCTCGACGCCGGCCTGCAGCGTGGTGCTCGAGATGGCACACGAGGAGCACGATCCCTGCAGCTGGACCTCGATCACGCCGGACTCCACATCGGCGCTCAGCATCACCAGGTCGCCACCGTCGGACTGCACGGCGGGGCGGATGAGGTCGATCAATTCGGTCAGGTCGGCCAGTCTCTTGGCCCGTTCGTCATCTGTAAGCATCCACTACCTCCAGGTCCCATTCTGCCAGGTGCCGGGCCGGTAGCTGTGGGGAAGCTCGGCCGCCCGCCGACTCGCCCATCCGTTGGGGGTCGCCGGCCCGTAGGCTTGGTGGATCATGACCGACGCTCCCCGCTCCGACGCCGGCCCCGGGCCGACCCCGGCCGACGCCGGCCCCGGGCCCGCCGCCGGGTCCCGGCGGGGGAGGAGGGGGTACTTCCTCCCCGGAGCCATAGCCCTGGCGGCCCTGCTCCTGATCGGAGGCGCCATGGGCGCCGGGGACCTGGCGCACCCCGCCCCGAAGCACCTGCGCGGGTCGGACGTGGCGTCGCAGATAGCCCTCGGGGTCCAGGAGCAGCGGAACAGCACCACCTTGCCGAAGGTCACCTGCCCGGCAACCGAGCCGGTGCGCACCGGCTACCACTTCGACTGCCAGCTGGACGGCGGGGGCGCCCCGCTCACCGTCACGGTCACCGAGTTCAACGGCCGGGGCGGCCTGCACTGGTCCCTCAGCCCGGCCCGGCCCCCTCAATAGACTCCCGGCATGGCCTGGCCCAGCAGCACGCGATCCCCGGCGGTGGGCGGGCGCACGGGTGAGGACCGCATCCTCACCGTCCCCAACTTCATCACGCTGATCAGGCTCTGCTGTATCCCGCTGTTCCTGTGGATGCTGCTGCGCCCGGACCGGGCCGGCTGGTACCCGGCCGCCCTGCTGCTCGGCGCCCTCGGTGCCACCGACGGCGTCGACGGGTTCGTGGCCCGGCGCTTCCATCAGGTGTCCACCGTCGGCAAGGTCCTCGACCCGATCGCCGACCGGCTGCTCCTCGGGGTGGCTTCCATCTCGATCATCGCTCTCGGAGCGGTCCCGCTGTGGGTAGGAATCACGGCAGTGGCGCGCGAAGCTCTGGTGGCTGTCGGCTTCACGGTGGTGGCCGCCCTCGGGGGGAGGCGCATGGACGTGCAGTGGGCCGGCAAGGCCGGAACCTTCGGTCTGATGGCCGCGCTGCCCCTGTTCCTCGGCGGCCACGCCAACGACGACTGGCACCGGGTCGCCGAGACCCTCGCCTGGATCTGCGCCATCCCCGGCCTGGTCCTCGGCTGGTACGCCGCCATCACCTACATTCCCAAGGCCCGCGTCGCCCTGGCGGCCGGCCGGGCGGAACGGGCCGGGGCGGCCAGGAAGGAGACCCAGCGATGAAAGCGGTCATCATGGCCGGCGGGGAGGGCACCCGGCTGCGCCCTCTCACCTCCAACGCCCCCAAGCCGATGATGCCCATCGCCAACCGGCCGATGATGGAGCACATCGTCGAGCTGCTGAAACGCCACGGTTTCGAGGAGATCGTCGTGACGGTGGCGTTCCAGGCCAACGCCATCCGTACCTACTTCGGCAACGGCTCCGAGTTCGGTGTCAACATGGTCTACGCCACGGAGGAGACCCCGCTCGGCACGGCCGGGTCGGTCCGCAACGCCATGGACGAGCTGGACGAGCCGTTCCTGGTCATCTCCGGTGACGTGCTCACCGACATCGACCTGGGCTCGATCGTAGAGTTCCACCGGGAGCGCAAGGCCACGGCCACCATCGGGCTCAAGGCCATGGAGAACCCCCTCGAGTTCGGCATCGTCATCACCCGCGAGGACGGCTCGATCGAGCGCTTCTTGGAGAAGCCGACGTGGGGTCAGGTGTTCTCCGACACCATCAACACCGGGATCTACGTCCTCGAGCCGACCATCTTCGACTACATCGAGCCGGGGAAGAGCGTCGACTTCTCATCCGATGTGTTCCCCCGGATGCTCGACGACGGGGTGCCGCTGTTCGGCTACGTGGCCGAAGGCTACTGGGAGGACGTCGGCACCCTCGACGCCTACATCAAGGCCCACCAGGACGTCCTCGACGGCCAGGTGTCGGTCGACATCGGCGGGTTCCGGGTGGGCGAGGGCGTGTGGCTGGGCGAGGGATCGGAGATCGACCCGGCGGCCAGCCTCGACGGCCCGGCCATCATCGGCGACTACTGCCGGGTGGAGGCCGGGGCCCACCTCGGGGAGTACTCGGTGCTCGGCTCCAACGTCCGGGTCGGCCCCGACGCCTTCGTGGAGCGCTCCGTGGTCCACGACAACGTGTACCTCGGCCCCGGCGTCCGCCTGCGCGGCGCGGTGGTGGGCCGCTCCAGCGACCTGCGCCGGGGCGCCCGCCTGGAGGAGGGGGTGGTCATCGGCGACGAGTGCTTCATCGGCGAGCACGCCGTGATCCACCCCGGGGTGAAGGTGTACCCGTTCAAGACGGTGGAGCACGGAGCCATCGTCAACTCGTCCATCGTGTGGGAGTCGAGGGGGGCCCGGCATCTGTTCGGCCGCACCGGGGTCGAGGGTCTGGCGAACGTCGACATCTCACCCGAGCTGGCCGTCCGGCTGGCCATGGCCTACGGAACGACCATGAAGAAGGGCTCCACGGTGGTCGCCTCCCGGGACACCAGCCGGGCCGCCCGGGTGCTGAAGCGGGCGGTGATGGTCGGCCTCAACGCCTGCGGCGTGGACGTGGCCGACCTCGAGGTGGCCACCGTGCCGGTGACCCGCTTCGGGGTCCGCAACGAGCGCGGCGACGGCGGCGTCTCGGTGCGGCTGTCCCCCGATGACCCGCAGTCGGTGATCATCCGGTTCTTCGACTCGGGCGGGATCGACATCTCCGAGACCACCCAGAAGAAGATCGAGCGGCTCTTCTACCGGGAGGACTACCGCCGGTCGCTGGCCGGCGAGATCGGCGACCTGCGCTACCCGATGCGCACCGCGGAGTTCTACACCGCCCAGCTGATGTCCACCGTCAACGTGGACGCCATCCGGGCGGCCCGCTTCAAGGTCGTGCTCGACTACGCCTACGGGGCGGCCAGCTTCGTCATGCCCAACGTCTTGTCCAAGCTGGGGGCCGAGGTCCTGTCGGTCAACCCCTACGCCTCCACCCGCCAGTCGCTCACCTTCGACCGGTGGGAGCACGCCGCCCAGGTCTCGAGCCTGGTCAAGGCGTCGGGCGCCCACCTCGGGGCTGTCATAGACACCGACGGCGAGTACATCACCCTCGTCGACGACACCGGCCACGTCATGTCCGACGACCAGGGGCTGATGGCCCTCCTGCAACTGGTGCTCGCCGAGGCCGACAAGCGGGGTACGCCGGCTCCGACGGTGGCCCTGCCGGTTTCGGTCAGCCGGGCCGTGGAGGCCATGTGCGACGACGCCGGAGCCACCCTGCTGTGGACCAAGCTGTCCACGCCGTCGCTGATGGAGGTGGCGTCGCAGCCGGGGGTCCGCTTCGCCGCCAGCCAGGAGGGCGGCTACATCTTCCCTTCGTTCCTGCCGGCCTACGACGCCGTGGCCACCCTGGTCGAGACCCTGGGTCTGCTGGCCACCGCCGGGAGCCGCCTGTCGAGCACGGTGTCGCGCCTGCCGTCCGTGCGCCTGGCCCACGAGTCGGTCGTGACGCCGTGGGAGAAGAAGGGCATGGTGATGCGCACGGTCATGGAGTGGACCAAGGACCGCGACGTGCTGCTGGTCGACGGGGTGAAAGTGCTCCACGATGACGGCTGGGCCCTGGTGTTCCCCGACCCGGAGGAGCCGCTGACCCACGTCTGGTCCGAGGCCGCCACCGACAACGACGCCCGGATCCGGGCCCAGGAGTACTCCCGGCGGATCCGCAGCGTGCTTC
>JAKAXN010000176.1 GCA_021816565.1 Actinomycetes bacterium | reverse complement strand
GGCCGGTCGACCCGGGCTGCGCCTGCCCGGTCTGCGCCCGCTACAGCCGCGGCTACCTGCGCCACCTGCTGATGGTGGGGGAGCCGACCGCCGGGCGCCTGCTCAGCATCCACAATCTGTGCTGGCTGCTCGACCTGGTGGCCCGGATCGGGGCGGCCATCGGGGCCGGAACCCTGAATTCGCTGCGCAGAGAGGTGGCTGAAGCCTGGAACGCCAGGGCTCTGCGCTAATGTCCTCCGGTCCTCCTACAGGCGGGACCTCTCTTCCCTCATGCACTCCAACCTGATACTTCTCGCTCAGACCACTTCCACCACGGTGGCCAAGAGCTCCAAATCCTCCGGCTCCATCGTCCCGTTGGTCGTGATCATCGCGATCTTCGCGGTGGTGTACATCTTCTTCGTCCGACCCCGTCAGCAGCGGATACGCCAGCAGCAGCAGCAGTCGCGCCAGATAGAGGTCGGCGACGAGGTGATGTCCGCCGGCGGAATCTTCGGCCGGGTCATCGCCATGGACGGCGACGAGGTCGAGGTCGAAGTGGCGCCCGGGGTGGTGATGACCTTCGTGCGCCGAGCCATCAGCGCCCGTCCACCCAAGCCCAACCCGGCCCCGCCGGCCGAGCCGGTCGACGAGCCGTGGACCATCGAGGAGAGCGGGCCGGGTCCCGAGGCGGGCCCCGACGAGCCGCCGCACGAAGAGCCGCCGGCGCCGCCGGCCGGCCGGCAGGACTGACCGGTGAGGCGAGGTCTCGTCTGGTCGCTGCTGTTCATCATCGTGCTCGCCGCCGGGTGGCTGGGAGCCACGATCGGCCTCGGCCGCACCCCCCTCCTCGGGCTCGACCTCAAGGGCGGGGTGTCGGTGGTGCTCCAGCCCCAGGGGACCGTCAACGGCGCCACCCTGCAGGAAGCGGTCAACATCATCGACCGGCGGGTCAACGGCCTCGGCGTCAGCAACTCCGACGTGGCCCGCCAGGGCAAGGACGTGGTCATCAACCTGCCCGGGATCAAGGATTCCCAGCAGGCCCTGACCGAGCTGGGCAAGACCGCGGTCCTGTACTTCCGGCCGGTGTACTGCGAGATCGCCCCCTACAACCCGGCCACCCAGGCCCCCACCCCCCCCACCACGGCCCCCAGGGTCACCCCCACCACGGCGCCGGCCTCCACCCCGGCCACCACCGCCAAGTCGCTCGGGACGGCCCCGGCCATCCGCCTGACCGCGGCGCAGCTCCCGGCCTCGGCCCAGCTCCCCTCCTCGGGCAGCACCGGGGGCAGCGCGACCGGCAGCGCCGCCACCGTGCCGCCCACGACCATCGTGTCCAACGGCTCCGCCAGCGGCACCCCGGTGTCGCCGAGCGCCCCGGTGTCCCAGGCCGTCTGCTCGGCGTCCAACTCGGCCCAGATCCCCTCCACCCCCTCGTCGCAGGACAACGGCAAGGCGTCGGTCATCCTGCCCGACCGCTCCGGCCAGGTCCGCTACGTGCTCGGCCCGGCCGACATGACCGGCTCGGCGGTGTCCAACGCCGCCGTCCAGGTCGACCCCAACACCGGCCAGTACTCGGTGGTGCTCACCTTCACCGGCAAGGGGGCCAACGAGTTCGACAACATCGCCGCCACCCGCTACGCCTGCTACCAGCAGAACCCGAGCAACCCGCCCCCGTGCAGCCTCGAGGCCTTCGAGCTGGACGGCCTGGTGGAGTCGGCGCCGACCATCCAGGCGCAGAGCTTCCACGGCTCGGCTGTGATCAGCGGCTCCTCCGCCTCCCCGTTCACCAGCTCGCAGGCCTCGACCCTGGCCAACGAGCTCAAGTACGGCTCGCTGCCGGTGCGCTTCGTGCCGCAGTCGGTGCAGACCGTGTCGGCCACCATCGGCAAGGACTCCCTGCGGGCCGGCCTGCTGGCCGGACTGGGCGGTATCGCCGTGGTGATGATCTACATGCTGGTGTACTACCGGGCTCTCGGCCTGGTGGTGCTCGTGGGCCTCGGGGTGGGCGGCGCCCTCCTGTACTCGATCCTCACCCAGCTGAGCTACAGCAGCGGTCTGACCCTCACGCTGGCCGGGGTGACCGGGATCATCGTGTCGGTCGGTATCACCGTCGACTCCTACGTGGTGTATTTCGAACGGTTGAAAGACGAGGTGCGCGCCGGCCGCAGCGTCCGCCAGTCGGTGGAGCGGAGCTTCTCCCGGGCGTTCCGAACCGTGCTCACCGCCGACCTGGTGTCGTTCATGGCCGCCCTCATCCTCTACGCCCTCACCATCGGCGACGTGCGCGGCTTCGCCTTCACCCTCGGCCTGTCCACCCTGCTCGACGTGTTCACCGCCTACTTCTTCATCCGCCCGGCGGTGATCCTGGTGGGCCGCCGGCGGGCGTTCACCGACAACCCGATCTTCGGCATCTCCCGGGGCCTCGGCGCCCGCACCCGGGCGAGGGAGGCGTAGATGGCCGGACCCAACGCCTTCGTCCGCCTGTTCCGGGGCGAGACATCTTTCGACTTCGCCGGCCGGTGGCGGCGCTGGTTCGCCATCTCCGGCGTGGTGATCGTGGTGGGCCTGATATCGCTCGGCACCCGGGGACTCAACTTCTCCATCGACTTCCGGGGCGGCACCGTCTGGGAGGTCCCCTCCAACGCCTCCGTCTCGGAGGTCCGGTCGGTGGTGGGCAACGCGGTGCCCGGCTTCGGTCAGTCCACCATCCAGATCCTCACCAACAACCTGACCGGCAAGCGCACCGTAAAGGTGGAGGCCGCGGCCAAGGTCACCGGCGACTCCAGCCAGGTGACCGCGGTGACCGACGCCCTGGCCAAGATGGCGCACGTACCGACCAGCGAGGTCCAGATCAACGACATCGGACCGTCGTGGGGATCGACCATCACCAACAAGGCCATCGAGGCGGTGATCATCTTCCTCGTCGTGGTGTCCATCTACATCTGGCTGCGCTTCGAGGCCAAGATGGCCCTGGCCGCCCTCACCGCCCTGGTCCACGACATCCTGGTCACGCTCGGGATCTACTCGCTTTCCGGGCTGCAGGTGAGCCCCGACACCGTCATCGCCTTCCTGACCATCCTGGGCTACTCCCTCTACGACACCATCGTGGTGTTCGACCGGATCCAGGAGAACACGAGGGGCCTGGCGTCGACCAACCGCCTCACCTACACCGACACCGTCAACCTGTCGATGAACCAGGTGCTGGCCCGGTCCCTCAACACCTCGCTGGTGGCCATCCTGCCCATCCTGTCGATCCTGGTGGTCGGAGCGTGGGTCCTCGGCGCCACCGCCCTCGAGGATTTCGGCCTGGCCCTGTTCGTCGGACTCACCACCGGCGCCTACTCCTCGATCTTCATCGCCTCGCCGCTGCTGGCCCTGCTCAAAGAGCGCGAGCCCCGCTACGCCGAGATCCGCCGGCGGTTGGAGCAGCCCGGCCGGCGCCGCCTCACCCCCGCCGCCGTGGCCGGCCTGGCCGGTGGATCCGCCGCGGTCACCGACATCGACGAGGCGGTGCAGGCCGCGCCGTCCGGCGGGGCCGGACGGCGCCGGCCCGAGGACCTGCCGCCCGAGGTGGAGTTCGGCGGGCCCGAGCCGGAGCCCGGCGCCGCCGGACCCGGGTCCATCCCGCTGCGCACCGAGGTGCCGCCCCGGTCGGGGAACCGCCCACCGCCGCGTCCCCGCAAGAAGGGCCGGCGGCGCTGAGACTGCTCCGGCCCGGCGTGGCCGGGGTGAGGCCCGTCCGCAGGTAGCTTGGAGTCATGGAGCACACCCCGGGCCGGCTGAAAGATCTGATCCGGGACGTACCTGACTTCCCGAGGCCCGGTGTGGGCTTCAAGGATCTGACCCCGCTGCTGGCAGATGGCGCGGCGCTCGGGGAGTGCGTGGACGCTCTGGCCGCCGCGTACGAGGGCGAGGAGGTCCGCCACGTGCTCGGGATCGAGGCCCGGGGCTTCATCTTCGCCGCACCGGTAGCGGTGGCCCTCGGAGCGGGATTCGTGCCGGTGCGCAAGAAGGGCAAACTGCCCTGGCGGGTCCACGCCGAGAACTACGACCTCGAGTACGGCACCGACACCCTGGAGATGCACGAGGACGCCATCCGGCCAGGGGAGCGGGTGCTGATCGTGGACGACGTGCTGGCGACCGGCGGCACCGCGGCGGCGGTGGCCCGCATGGTGGACCGGGTGGGAGCCGACCCGGTCGGCCTGGCCGTGGTCATCGAGTTGGCTTTCCTCGGCGGGCGCGGAAGGATCGGGGATCTGGATACGTTCTCCCTGTTGACCTATGAGTAGCGCTTGCCGATGAACAGGGGCGACGGAGTCAGCCGGGCCCGGGCGGTGGCCACCGTCGAGCGCGTGCTGCCGTGGCGTCGCCAGGTGCAGACCGCCGATGCCCTCATGCCCCTGCTGACGGCGTTCCGGGCCCGCCACCCCCGCGACCAGGCGGCGCTGATCGTCAGGGCCTACGAGGTGGCCGCCCGGGCCCACAACGGTCAGCTGCGCAACTCCGGTGAGGCCTACATCAGCCACCCGCTGTCGGTGGCGACCATCCTGGCCGGCCTCGGCCTCGACGACGTGACCATCGCATCGGCCCTGCTCCACGACGCGGTGGAGGACACCGCTTTGAGCCTGGAGGAGATCGACGCCGAGTTCGGGACCGACGTGGCGGCCATCGTCGACGGGGTCACCAAGCTGGACCGGGTCCGATTCGACTCCCGCCAGGCCCAGCAGGCGGCGACCATGCGCAAGATGCTGGTGGCCATGGCCAAGGACCCCCGGGTCCTGCTGATCAAGCTGGCCGACCGCCTGCACAACATGCAGACCATCGCCGCCATGCCGGAGTGGAAGCAGAAGCGCTCGGCCCAGGAGACGCTGGACATCTACGCCCCCCTGGCCCACCGCTTCGGGATCCAGGACATCCGCTGGCAGCTGGAGGACCTGGCTTTCGCCGCCCTGCACCCCCGCCGCTACGCCGAGATCGAGCAGATGGTCGCCACCCGGGCCCCCGAGCGGGACATCTACCTGGCCCAGGTGATCGACCAGGTCAACGAGCGGCTGGCCGCCGCCCGCATCACCGCCCAGGTCACCGGCCGACCCAAGCACCTCTACTCGATCTACGAGAAGATGGTGGTGAAGGGCAAGGAGTTCGACGAGATCTACGACCTGGTCGGGGTCCGGGTGCTGGTGGACTCGGTCAAGGACTGCTGGGCCGCCCTGGGGGCCATCCACGGGGCGTGGACGCCGGTGCCGGGCCGGTTCAAGGACTACATCAACACCCCCAAGTTCAACCTCTACCAGTCGCTGCACACCACCGTGGTCGGCCCGCAGGGCAAGGCGCTCGAGGCCCAGATCCGGACCTACGAGATGCACAAGAGGGCCGAGTGGGGGATCGCCGCCCACTGGGGTTACAAGGAGAAGGCCACCCCGGCCGACGTGGCCTGGCTGCAGCGCATCGTCGACTGGTCGGCCGAGAGCACCGACCCCTCCGAGTTCCTCGAGACCCTGAAGCTGGACCTCGACACCGACGAGGTCTACGTCTTCACGCCCAAGGGCGACGTGGTGTCGCTGCCCAACCAGGCCACCCCCATCGACTTCGCCTACGCCATCCACACCGAGGTCGGGCACCGCTGCATCGGCGCCAAGGTCAACGGCCGGCTCATCCCGCTGGACTCCCACCTGGCGTCGGGGGACACGGTGGAGATCTTCACCTCCAAGGTGCCTTCGGCCGGGCCCAGCCGGGACTGGCTGAAGATCGCGGTTTCGCCCCGGGCCCGCAACAAGATCCGCCAGTGGTTCAGCCGGGAGCGGCGCGAGGACGCCATCGACACCGGGCGCGACGAGCTGGGCAAGGCGCTGCGCAAGGAGGGACTGCCGGTCCAGCGGCTGGCCAACTCCCCGCTGATGCTCAAGGTCGCCGAGGCGCTCAACTATTCGGATCTCGACGCCCTCCACGCCGCGGTCGGCGAGAGCCACGTGTCCGCCCAGTCCGTGGCCCAGCGGGTGGCCCGGGAGCTGCGCGGTGGCGAGCACGAGGACCAGCTGCCGAGCACGGCCCGCCAGCCGCGCCGGGTCAGCCACAAGCGCGGCGTCAGCGTGCACGTCGAGGGCCTGGACGACGTGATGGTCCGCCTGTCGCGCTGCTGCACCCCGGTCCCCGGCGATGAGATCATCGGGTTCGTGACCCGCGGCCGGGGGGTGAGTGTGCACCGCAGCGACTGTGCCAACGCCGCCGCCCTGGCCTCCGGCGACGTGGGTCGCATGATCGAGGTGGAGTGGGACCGGGAGAGCACCGGCAGCTTCATCGCCGCCGTCGAGCTGAAGGCTCTGGACCGCACCCGCCTCGGAGTCGACGTGTGGAAGGTCATCTCCGACAACCACCTCAACATCTTGCGCAGTGACTCCCTCACCGGCGCCGACCGGGTGAGCCGGATGCGCTTCGAGTTCGAGCTGGCCGACCCGGCCCACCTCGATTCGCTGCTGTCGGCTCTGAAGCGGATCGACAGCGTCTACGACGCCTACCGGGTGCTGCCCAACCGGGGTTAGCCCCCCGGTCGGGCGTCCCAGAACGGTTTCAAGGTCCCCGTCGGCGCTACCGAAGGGGAAGGGATGGCCCGCAGAGGAGAGCAGCCGGCCGCCCGGCGCGTGGACCTTCGGTGGGTAGCCGCCCTCACCGTGGCGGTGGTGGCCACGGGGATGGCCTACACCGAGTGGTGGAACCCGGTCGTCCACCACCTGGGCTACCCGCTCATACCGGCCGACTTCAGCCAGACCCTGAAGGACGCCCTGGTGATCGGCCGGGGAAACCTGTTGCACGTCTACAGCGACCAGGCCCAGCTGGTCACCCTCCCCGGCTACGCGCTGCTCCTGGCGCCGGTGGCCACGGCCGTCCACCTGCTGCACCTCCAGCAGCCGTGGCTGCTGGCCGGACCGGTCTGCCTGGCCACGGCGGGAGCCGGCCTGGCGGGCATGGACCGCCTGGCCGGCGCCCTGGGGGTGGAGCCGGCCAACCGGCGGTGGCTGCTGGCGGCCGGGGCCGCCGCGATGTGGCCCACCGTGGCCCTGTGGGGCCATCCCGAGGACGTCCTGGCCGTGGGCTCGTGCGCCTTCTGCCTGGCCGCCGCCATCGAGGGGCGCTGGAGGGCCGCCGGCTGGTTCCTCGGGGCGGCGCTGGCAGCCCAGTTACTGGCCGTTCTGATGGTCCCGGTGGTCCTGGCCGCCGCCGGGCGGTACCGGTGGCGCCAGGTGGCCCTGCGGGCCGCGGCCCTGCCCGCGGCGCTGGCCGGCGCCGTACTAGTAGGGGATTTCCACGCCACCTGGACGGCGCTGACCAGCCAGCCGAATTACCCCCTGGTCGATCACCCCACCCCGTGGATGCTTCTGTCCCCCCCGCTCGGACAGGGGACCGTGGCCGCCGGACCGGCCCGCATCATCGGGTTCGTGGTGGCTGCCGCCTGCGGGGTGGCGGCCAGGAGCCGTCTTCTCCGGTCCGGGCCCGCTGGGGGGGACGTCGACCCGCTGCGACTGGTGTGGCTGGCCGGGGCGGCGTTCTCCGCCCGCTGCCTGTTCGAGGCCGTGATGGACCCCTACTACGTGATGCCGGCGGTGGTGCTCACTCTCGTCCTGGCCGCCCGCGAAGGCGAATCGCGCCGCGCCGTGGCCGTCCTCGCCGCCCTGGCCCTGACGGTCGACACCTCCGAGACGTTCGGGAGGTGGACCTACTGGCTGTTCATGGCCGCGCTGCTGGGCGTGGCGCTGGCCGCGGTGGCCCCCCGCCGCCGCGCCCCGGCCAGCCGCCGGCGCGCCCCGGGCGTCCTCCACCCGTGACCGGCCGGCCTGAGGAGCCGGGCCCGGCCGGGGCTCCGCTCCGACCGGGCGGCTCCGGCCGCCGCCCGGCTCTGGACGGCCTGAGGGGCGTGGCCGTGCTGCTCGTCGTGTCGTACCACTTCCGCATCCCCGGGCCGGGGCTGCGGCGGCTGCAGGGCGGTTGGTGCGGGGTGGACCTGTTCTTCGCCCTGTCGGGCTTTCTCATCACCGGCCTGCTCCTCGACGAACGCCAATCCCAGGGACGGGTCGACCTGGCCGGGTTCTACCGTCGCCGGTGGCGGCGCCTCGGCCCGGCGCTCCTGGCCATGGTGGCGGTGGGGGAGGTGGTGGCGACGTTCATCCGGTGGCCCGGGCGCCACCCCTACGGGCTCCCGGCGCGCCTCACGGACCTGACGTCGCTGGCGTCGCTCGGGATCAACTGGCGGATCGCCTCGGGGGCGACGGTGGGGCCGCTGTTCGGGGCCATGTGGTCCCTCGCCGTGGAGGAGCAGTTCTACCTGGTCTGGCCGCTGGTGATCATCGCCGCCTACCGGATCCGGGGCCACGCCCGGGCCAGGACGGTCCTCACCGTCGGGGCCGCCGTCGCCGCCACCATGTCAGCGCTCGAGTGCGCGGCGCTCTACCCCGGCCACCCCGACCAGGTGCGCATCTACTTCGCCACCGACACCCGGGCGCAGGGCCTGCTCATCGGGGCGCTGGCGGCGCTGGTCTGGAGGAGCGGCCGGCGCCTCAGCCGGGAGGCGTCCGCGGTCCTGGCCACCGCCGGGGTGGCGGCCATCGCCGGCATCGCCATCGGGGTTGACGACACCGCTCCGTTCAGGGTGACCGGCGCGTTCACCGTCCTGGCGGCGTCGGCCGCTTCGGTCATGCTCCACACCATGTGGGAGCCGGGATCGCTCCTGGCCCGGGCCCTCGGCTGGCGGCCGCTGCGCTACTTCGGGAGCCGCTCCTACGCCCTGTACCTGTGGCACGCCCCGGTGGCGGCGTTCCTCTACGGGACCGGGCCGACCGGCAGCCCCCGCTTCGGGTGGGGCGGCTACATCGGGGGGCTGCTCCTGTCGCTGCTGCTCGCCGAGGCGTCGTGGCACCTGGTGGAGAAGCGCACCCACCGGTCGGGGCGCCCGGCCCGACCGGCAGGGAGCCGGCGGGCGGTCGCTCCGGTACCCTCGTAGA